>JADGNM010000062.1 GCA_017883485.1 Methanosarcina sp. | reverse complement strand
TAATAATTAATATATATCCAAAAGGGAAATTCTAATTATTCAAGGTAATTGTCGGACAGCCTGTTTAGGTTGGGGTGGCCGCCCGCAATTTGATTTTTTGCTCTTTATTTAAAAAGTGGAATTTTATATAAGAGAATATTAATATATTGCTGATAGCTTCTCTGCTTCAAGCTTTTTTAACTGGTTTCCAGGTTTATATCCAGTTCAGGATAATTTCACGACTGGGGGGGTCAGATTTGTTACAGAAGTTTAAAAAAGTCCAGCGAGTCCTTATCTATGTACTGATCCTAAACCTCGCAGTCGCATTTGCCAAAATCATTTACGGGAATCTAACCGGCTCTTTAAGCATGAGTGCAGATGGCTACCATTCTCTTTTTGACGGGACCTCCAATATTATAGGGCTGGCTGGAAGTTTTATTGCATCTCACCCTCCGGATAGAGAGCACCCTTACGGGCACCAAAAATATGAAACCGTAGCCTCTTTTTTTATCGCCTTACTGCTGATCTTTGTGGGCGTTGAGATTTTCCAAAGCGCTTTCAAGCGTTTCCTTGTCCCGACCAGGCCGGAAGTTACGGCTCTGAGCTTTCTCGTAGTGCTTGGCACAATGTGTATTAACTATCTGGTCACAAGGTACGAATATCGACAGGGGGAATCTCTCAGAAGCCAGGTGCTTATAGCGGATTCGATGCATACTAAAAGTGATATTTATGTCTCCGTTTCGGTGATCGTAAGCCTGGTTGCCATAAAGTTAGGCTTTCCTATAATTGACCCTATAGTCTCCTTAATGATATCCGTTATAATTTTCATGGCCGGCTATAGAATCATAAAGGAGAGCTCAAGGTCCCTTCTGGATATGTCCAGAATCGAAGAAAATGAAATTTGTCAAATGGTTATGGGAATTGAAGGAGTTCAGGGCTGTCATAAAATCCGGACTCGCGGGAGCATGGGAGATATCAAGGTCGATATGCACCTGCTTCTTCAATCTGACATGCCTCTTGAGGATGCTCATCGTGTCTCTCATAGAGTCAGCAAAAAACTGAAAGAAGAATACAAAGATATCTCGGATGTTGTTGTACATCTTGAGCCCTCTTTACAACAACCCCAAGAATCAAATAGCAAAAAGACCAGTTAAAGATGCATGGCTGGAAACGTTTTCGGGCAGATGTTTCAAATCAATACGTGGGGCGAATCCCACGGCAGGGCTGTTGGCGTCGTGGTAGACGGGTTGCCTGCAGGCCTCCCATTCTCAGAAACCGATATCCAGAAAGAGCTGGACAGGAGGCGCCCCGGGCAAAGTGAGGTTTCCACTCCCAGAAATGAGGCTGACAGAGTGGAGATCCTTTCGGGTGTTTTTGAAGGCACGAGTACAGGCACTCCTATCTCCATGCTCGTCTGGAATGCGGATACAAAATCTTCGGCTTATGATACTATTAAAAACACTCCTCGCCCGGGGCATGCTGATTTTACCTATATGGCCCGCTATGGGATGAGAGACCATCGAGGGGGCGGGAGATCTTCAGCCCGCGAAACGGTAGGAAGAGTAGCAGGCGGAGCACTTGCAAAACTCCTGCTTTCCAGGTTTGGAATCCGGATTGCCGGACATGTGCTCGAACTCGGCGGAATCCGGGCAAAAAATCTTTCTTTTGAAGAAATTCTTAAAAATGTAGAAAAAACTCCTGTGCGCTGTGCCGATCTTGAAGCTGCTGGAAAAATGCTCGAAAAAGTTGCAGCCATGAGGCAGGAAGGCGACAGCTTCGGAGGCATTGTAGAAGTTATTGCAAGAGGTGTACCTGCAGGCCTCGGAGAGCCTGTATTTGATCGACTGGATGCTGACCTTGCAAAAGCCCTTATGAGCATTCCTGCAGTCAAAGGCTTTGAAATCGGAGCCGGGTTTGAAGCTGCCCGCCTGCGTGGAAGTGAAATGAACGACCCTTTCCGAATTGAGGAAGGAAAAATAACCTGCCCGAGCAACAATTCTGGCGGGATCCTCGGAGGAATTTCAACAGGCCTGGATATCATCTGCAGGGCAGCAGTAAAGCCGACCCCTTCTATAGGGAAACTTCAGCAGACCGTTGACCTCATAGCTCGAGAAAACACTGAAATTGTAGTCAGAGGACGGCATGATCCCACAATTCCTCCCCGTATGGTTCCAGTCGCTGAAGCCATGGTTGCCATTGTGCTTGCCGATCATATGCTCAGGAGTGGCTTTATCAATTCAAGAACCTTGCTGGAATAAAGGAAATATAGTTAAGACTTACGCACTTGAACAGTAAAACGAAGTATAAAAAGATACTTCAAAGTATTATAATCTAGGCAGTTTTAGGTTTCATACTATTGCTTTTCAGTTATACTGCGCAAATCCTATCATATTCATTCCCAATTCAAATCTTTACTCAAATGGAAAATTGAATATTTATCTCATTCTTTTCAAGGATTTATTCTTTTCGTTAGATTGACCTTATAATTCTTTCATAAGGCGAATTGTCCAGAAATCGTCGGAAAGATTGCGGTCATCAAGATGGTCATAAGGTATTGTGAAATAGCCTTCATTCCCCAATTTTCTCCCCATGAATTTCGAACCAACATTTTTGAGAACTTAGTATATTAAAAAATGTTCCATAGCTATACATATATCTCTTCAAAAACCTGGAAATAGCTTCCAGGTTCTCTTTTTGTACTCTTCATATTCAGAACCAAAGGCTGCTTGTAATGCCTCTTCTTCAACACGTATGCGGTACTGGTATGCTATCCAGCTTACGACAATGGCGACGAGTGCTCCAAACCAAGTTCCGACCGCTAGAGGAATTCCTATAAGGGATAGTATACCTCCAGTATAGGCTGGGTGTCTGATGTAGTTATGCGGTCCATTTGTTACGAGCTTTGCTTTTTCACTAACTTGTACTCGCACAGTAAAATGCTTTCCAAGAACCTATATAGACCATTCGCGGAGCACAATGCCGACCACAAGCAGAATAAGCCCTACGTACTGCAAACCTCCGCTGAATATTCCGATACCAAAACTATGAGACACGAAAACAATAATGAGAACTATCCAACACGTTGCAACAACAATCCTGTAAGAACCTTTGTCCTGATTTGTCGTCATTGAATTCTTCCTGCTCCAAATGGAATTTGTGATTTCACTCAAAATCCACGCGCAAAAAAGAATCATAAAGGTCGAAGCCTCAAAATGTGAGGGAAACCAATTGTCAGGAAAAATTGAGCGGTGCTGCAATAGAATGAAGGCAAACCACATTAAAACGGCAATCAAAGACAGGATTTGAATATCCTGAGAAATGCCGCTGCCTGGTGTTTTGTTCATACCTTGTTTCTTGTTCATAAAAGTTACTTCCTCGGAGTGCCTTGAGATTTTGGGCTCTTTGCTATTACGAATGGCACTGAGAGCCATCTTTTATAATACAGCATACATAATATTTGAAAAACATTCAGTGTGGCAAATCACATTCTGTCCGATATTTATCCTTTTTTAAAGAATGCATTATATCTACTAATTGACAATTTTTCTATAGAAGTCAACCTGAAAGTTTTAGCATGAATATGCAACTATTTAAATACTGTACAGTTTATCAATGCATTTATCCACAGTACTTCCAAAAAGCACATGAAACGATCTTTATTAACATCTATTTATATATTAGAGAGTAATATTATATAATAGGGCATCTGAGACAAACTCTTTTCCCAAATTAATACCACCCCCTCTCCCCAACATTTAGCATCAGATGCCCATATCATCTTTTAAACCTATTCTCACATTAAAGTCATTACCAAAAGCTGCAAAACTAAACTGGTCATAAAGATTGAATTATTGGGAAGACCTGCGTCGTCAGGAGTTGGAGATATAAAGAGCAATGAGAATCAATACAAAGAACAAATTAGCGGATGAAAGGCGGTTTTAATGCTTGCGGGCCCTTCTGACATTGCTGTGAAACTGTTTGCGGCTTAGAACTTGATACTCCATAGAGAAGGAAGGATTTGTCACCCATTTCCACATCTTCTTTTATCTGTTTTCATGGTTGCTTAACTTGTTTTTTAATCTGCTAATATATCCTAGTATAACCCTGTATGCATCTAGAGAGACATGATACAACCTGAGAATATACCTCATTAACCTTACATTATCATTAGTTGGTAGCTTTTATAAAATAGGTATATTCATTAAGTATAACAAATACTATTTAACCGCTTTACGCGAACCATACAGTGTTAATTATTTAATCAACATATAGTGTAAAGTTTAAATTACATTAACTCTCTGTAAAACTGGCCCCCCATATTCAAAAATTTATTTTCCACCATATTCAGTCGTCAGATTATGGTTATACTTCCTAATTAATGTTGATTTGTAAATCTCATTAAACTTTGATTACCATTAATATGAACCGTAAATTTATGATCATCATGACAAATGCACCAAGGCTTATTGCATGGGAACTGACTGCAGGCTGCAACCTGAACTGTGTACACTGCAGGGGAGCTTCCACTTCCTCGGTTCCGGCAGGTGAGCTTACAACTGATGAAGCTAAACGTTTAATTGATGAGATTGCAGATCTTGGAAAGCCTATTCTCATCCTGAGCGGAGGCGAACCTCTTATCAGGCCTGATGTTTTTGAGATTGCCCGCTATGGCACAGATGCCGGATTTCGTGTAGTGCTTGCAACGAACGGGACTCTTCTTACTCCTGAACTCGTTGAGAAATTAAAAGATTCAGGAGTCCAGAGGCTCAGTATCAGTATAGACGGTGCGACTGCACAATCTCATGATGAATTCCGGGGCATGCCCGGGGCTTTTGAAAGGACGCTTGCAGGTATTGAAGTTCTCAGGAGAGCAGGTTTTCCTTTCCAGATCAATACTACGATATCGAGGCGCAACCTTGAGGAAATTCCAGAGACCTTTGGGCTTGCAAAAGAGCTTGGAGCAGTTGCATATCATGTATTTTTCCTTGTGCCCACCGGCAGGGGAGAAGAATCCGACGAGGTTTCCCCCGAAGATTACGAGTGTATTTTGAACTGGTTCTATGATATGCAGAAAGAATCGGAAATACAGCTGAAAGCAACCTGCGCCCCCCATTATTTCAGGATTATGCGCCAGCGGGCAAAAAAAGAGGGCATCGAGATCTCTGTAAAAACCCACGGTTACGAGGCAATGACAAAAGGCTGTCTCGGAGGAACAGGCTTCTGTTTCGTCTCCAGCGTAGGCGAGGTCTACCCATGCGGCTACCTGCCTGTACTTGCTGGAAATGTCAGAAAGCAGCCCTTCAAAGAGATCTGGGAAAACTCCGAGGTCTTCAGAAAACTCAGGAACCCGGAAGAACTTAAGGGCAAATGCGGAATTTGTGAATATAAAAGGGTCTGTGCTGGCTGCAGGGCAAGAGCTTATGCTGCTACTGGCCATTATCTTGAGGAAGAGCCTTACTGTATCTACAGGCCTGGAAAAAATGATAAGTGATCAGGATGATTGAACTTGAAGATTGTAATAGTCGGCTTCAGCAGGAGGAGCCAGATCTCACCTCTAATATGGAACCCTATGATGGGGAAATTCCCGAATTTGAAATTGATGAGATTGATAAGAGGATTCTAAACCTGATTCAGCAGGAAGTTCCCCTGGAAGTCGAGCCCTTTGAAGAGCTGGGTAAAATACTCGGCCTTTCCGAAATCGAAGTCCTTGAGAGGCTTCGCGAACTCAACAGGAAAGGGGCAGTAAGGCGGATAGGACCTATCCTCAGCACAAGAAATATGGGTGGAGTTGGCACTCTTGTGGCCCTGAAGGTCCCAGGGGCTCAAATTGAAGAAGTTGCGAACTTCATTAATGAGTACCCCGAAGTTTCTCATAATTACCTCCGAAACGCTGCAAATTACAATCTCTGGTTTACACTTTCTGCTCCGGATAAAGATAGGCTTGAAGATATCATTTCCGAAATTCGGGAAAAAACCGGCTGCCTGCTCCTGGACCTGCCTACAAAGCGTCTCTTTAAGATAAACGTAAAGTTCGATATCAGGGTGATAAAATGGATGAGACGGATATAGAACTGCTCAAGCTTGTGCAGGATGGGATTCCCCTGACTCACTCTCCTTTCAGGCGCCTTGCTGCCGAACTCGGTATAACCGAGCAGGAAGTTGTCAATAGTCTTAAAAACCTTCAGAAAACCGGGAAAATCCGCCGATTTGCAGCTTCAATAGGGCACCGGGCAATCGGAATCACAGCTAATGCGATGTGTGTCTGGAATGTTCCGGATGAGCGGATAGAAGGAGTAGGGGCGATAATGGCAGAGTTTCCTGAAGTGACTCACTGCTATGAGCGCCCGCGCTATCCCGACTGGCCATATAACCTGTTTACAATGGTTCACTCCTACACGCCTGAAGACTGTGAAAAGGTAGCTGTCAGGATTTCCGACGCTACAGGAATTAAGGATTATACGCTCATCTTCAGTGAACGGGAATTCAAGAAAACCGGCGTCAGACTGTGAGATCTGATCTTAAAATACTAATCATGAGGTCTCTGAAATTGGCTGAAACAAATAATTTCCTCCCCCTTATGCTTGATTTGTCTGGCAGAAAAATCGTTATTTTTGGGGGCGGTTCTGTCGGGGAACGCAAGGCCGAACTTTTCTGCGGTTGTGCAGACACCCTTGTTGTCAGCCTTGAATTTTCCCGGAGGCTGCAGGAACTCGACTCTTCGGGGCAAGTCCGGCTTATTAAGCTTGACCTGCTTGCAGCTTCGGATTCGGAACTCAGGGAAATCATTTCAGGGGCCTTTATTGTCATACCTGCGACCAGCAGTTTCGAACTTAACCAGAAAATCACTCTCCTCGCACAGAAAAGCGATATTTTGATTAATCAGGTAGATGCTTTAGGTAATGCTGTAATCCCGTCTGTCATAAAAAGAGGAGATCTTGTGATAGGGATCTCTACGCTCGGGCACAGCCCTGCAGTCTCAAAATTTACCAGGAAGCAGATCGAAAGCCTGATAACTCCTGCATATTCCAATATGATTCGGCTTCAGGATGAACTGAGGAGTTATCTCAAACAGCATGTGACAGAACAAAGGAAAAGGAAAGAGCTTCTCTGGAAAGTTCTGGAAAGCGAGACTGTCTGGGAAGGATTCTCCGAATCTTATGAAAAGGCAGCAGAAACGGCATACGCTATAATTTTAGATTGTCTCGAAAATTCGGGCAAGTGAACCTGGCAGAAAAGGCAGAACTTTTAAAAGGAAAAAGTCACCCGGTCTTTTAAATGGAAATGATCGCTCTCAAATAGAAATGTTCATAAAAAGAATTATTCTACAAATATAAATTACTTTAATAGAAAAAGGCCGAAGATTACTGGACAAAGTTTAATCTACCACTCCTTATATTAATATTCTATTTCCTTTATTCATTCTATCCGGAGGCTCTCTGTGACAGAAATCTCAAGTATGGTCATATCCCATAAAAAAGCAAAGGTTGAGGAAATGGAGGCAGCCTGGCACGGAGATCTGGACGGTCTGCTCCATAACCTGTACAGACATGAGTTTGTTCACGAGTGTGCAGTCTTAAAAACCTGTAACCGTGTTGAAATCTACGTTGTTTCCCCCAAGAGCAGCAGCATACTTTTCTCTTTTGCAAAAGAAATGGGGGCTTCCACTCATATTATTGATTTCTACGGGCACGATGAGTCCCTTGAGCACCTGCTCAGGCTTGCAGGAGGTCTTGAATCCATGATCGTCGGGGAAGACCAGATCCTGGGACAGATGAAGGAGCTCTACGGCTACTCTAAGAAAGCGGGAACAACCGGGAAAATTCTGGATACTGCCTTTGAGAAGGCTATTCAGGTCGGAAAGCGGATCCGCAATGAGACCCGAATCAATAAGGGCTCGGTTTCTATTGGTTCGGCTGCCGTGGATCTGGCAGAGGATATTCTGGGAGGGCTTACAGGAAAATCCGTGCTCGTGATAGGGGCAGGAGAAATAGGAGTTCTTGTTGCAAAGGCCCTGGCTGAAAAGGATATTGAGGTAATATACATTGCAAACCGTACTTTTAAGAAGGCTGAAGAAATTGCGTATGAGCTTGGAGGCCATGCAGTCAGACTTGACGATGTCGAAACTTACCTTAAGGATGCTGATGTGGTAATCAGCGGCACAGGCGCTCCACATTATATTCTTACAAGGGAAATGGTTGAAAAAGCTATAGAGAATAGAAACCGTAAACTCCTCCTTATTGATATAGCAAATCCAAGAGATATCGAGGAGTCTGCTGCTGAGCTTGAGAATGTCGAGCTGTGCAATATAGACAATCTCAGGGTTATCAGCGAAAGGACTCTTAAAATGAGAAAAGAAGAGGCTAGAAAAGCCGAAGTTATAATTCAGGAAGAGATCAAACTCTTAAATCTTCAGTATAAGCGCCAGAGAGCCGATCGCCTTATTGCCGACCTTTATCGGCAGGTGTATGATGTCAGGATAAGGGAAAGGCAAAAAGCAGTCAACCGGCTTTGCGCCTATCACACCATCGGGGAGATTGAAACTGAGGTTCTCGATGATCTGACTCATTCCATTGTTAACAAGATTCTGGCCGAGCCTACAAAAGTAATTCGCCAGGCTGCCGAACTCGGAAATGAAGAATTCCTCGATGTAGTTTCAAGGATCTTCTGCCTCGAAAAGGATAAGGTAAAGATTGAAAAAATGAAGCCTGATTGCGGAGATGAATTAAATCGGGTATCGGAAAAAGCTAATTCATAGAAGAGCAATTCGTATTCTAGAGGAGTATGACATGTTTCCAGATGTCAGGTTGAGGCGGTTAAGGAAAGGAAAGATCAGGAACCTTGTACGTGAATCGACGTTATCTGTAGATGACCTGGTTCAACCCATTTTTGTGGATGAGACTATTGATTCTCCTGTTGAGATCTCTTCCATGCCAGGCATATATAAGTTCCCTCTCTCAGAGGTTGCAAAAGAGGCAAAAGCAATCACAGAACTCGGTATTCCTGCAGTGATCCTTTTCGGAGTGCCAGCTTTTAAGGATGCAGAGGGCAGTTCCTCCTGTGGGGAAACCGATATTGTACAGGAAGCTGCCCGGATGATTAAAGCCGAACTTGGAGACGATCTTGTTGTAATTACCGACGTATGTATGTGTGAGTACACAAGCCATGGACACTGCGGAATAATTGATTTCGAAACAAAAGAGATCCTGAATGACCCTACCCTTGAGGTTCTTGGGAAGATTGCCGTAAGCCACGCAAGAGCCGGGGCCGATATGGTAGCTCCTTCCGGAATGATGGACGGGATGGTAGGAACTATTAGAGCTGCCCTCGACTTAAACGGCTTTAATCATGTTCCCATCATGTCTTATGCTGCAAAATACTACTCTTCTTTCTACGGGCCTTTCAGGGACGCTGCCGAATCAGGCTGCTCTTTCGGAGACCGCTCTACCCACCAGATGGACCCTGCAAACAGTAATGAGGCTCTCAGGGAAGTAACCCTAGATATTGCCGAAGGTGCAGACATCATTATGGTGAAGCCAGCCCTCCCTTACCTGGATATTGTCTATCGTGTCAAGACAGAATTCGGGATGCCAACAGCCGCATACAACGTGAGCGGAGAGTATGCGATGATTAAAGCAGCCGCAGCCAATGGCTGGCTTGACGAACAGAAAGCCATATACGAATCTCTCATCTCCATCAAAAGGGCAGGGGCGGACATTATAATTACCTATTTCGCAAAAGATGCTGCCCGCATGCTGAAGTAAGAGCGTCTTTTTCGGACTCTTATTTTCAGAAGGTTTTCAGTTCTCTTTTCTTTTTTGAAATAAGATCTTGAGTCCTCTGGCAACGTTTATGTTGCCCAAACGAGCAATAACCGCATTCATAAGTTTGATGTTCAAACCACACATCACCGAATTTTTCTCGATTGCATTAACTGTTGCTTCAGCTTGCATTCTTCAATTGCTTTATATAAAAACAGTTTTTGGGATAGCTCAACAATAAAAAGAAAATGTGCTTGCAGACCGCCGAAAGAATAAATATATGTAACTATTCAGGTCTTCTTGTAAATATTTACAATTTTTCCTCATTCCGAGGGAAAATTGCATCTAAAATGAAGCTCTTGTTGCTTTGTGAAAAGCGC
>JADGNM010000428.1 GCA_017883485.1 Methanosarcina sp. | reverse complement strand
AACCCCGGTTTTCGGCGTGAGAGAGCGTTGGAAACGCCAAATTCCGCCATTTGTTAGGCTGATTTTGTATTGCTTCCATAGTCAATCCAAGTAATAAAGTTTTCAATCTTTCTGTCTTCTCTCGGTGGTGGCATACATTTAGGAACACCTATAACACAACCATCCAAAGCCCATTCGCCTTGATTCAAAGCGAGAATTTTCATAAATTTTTTATTTTTTGACAGCAGACTAGTAGCCGAAACCAAATGAAATCCCAAACCATACGCAGTAGCTGTTAACCAAATGTTTTCCATTGTATGAGATAAAGACTGCTTCTCAACGGGGGGAAACCCTGACTTTTCGGCAATTACAATATAGAATGCACCTTCAGTAAGCCCTGGGATTCCATTTTCAGATAGATTTTTGAGACGATTCGCAAACACCTGCATTTTCTTTCTTAGAAATGGCATCAATTTAAGCAATAATCCAATTCGAGATGCACCACTTTTGAGCTGGGCATTAATAATATCTCTCACAACTTTCATAGATTCAGTATTTTGCCTAAAAATAAAAATTTTCCTTACTTCTTTAAGCGGAATACCTGTAGCACCGCCAAAAGGTGCATAAATTCCTGACTCAAGAATTTTCATTAATGTCTCATCTGATATTTCCCCATAGAAGCTTCTGATTGTTCGACGTGAACGGATTACCTCGTCTAAAACAGATATCTTTGTATTCGTTTCCATGGGTTATTCTCCGTATGTTATTATGATATGATATCGTTGAGCATAACAAAAAATCAGCCGGATCGTTATGAACTAAAATGCGTTACTTTATCTATAAATTTTTATAGATCAATTTTATCAAGTTATCCAATTGGGATGGTTGTTTATCCAAAATCTCACAGTTTCACGTATCCATGCCTCAATTTCCTTAACGACATAAAACTTCGGTATTAACAAATTGTCTTCCGGCGAAATCATACCATCGCTGATAGCTACTTTTGCTAATTTTGTATTGGGATAGATACGAATACCGATAGTGATTTTTAATAAGTCCAAGTCCAGTGAATCGGCAAAAGCCAGGCTTTGCTCCACGGTTTCCTTTGTTTCGCCGGGGCCTCCCAATAGTAAAAATCCCATTCTTTTGATTCCAACAGCTTTCAGTATATCAGATGTTCGACGAATGGAATCCAAACTGAATTTTTTGTTCATGTTACGCAGTATTCTTTCACTGCCACTTTCAAAACCTAGGCTGACTTCTTTACAACCAGCTTTATCCAACAGATCAGCCAATTCATTATCAATGATCCCAGGGTAAAAAATGCATCTCCATGAAATATTCAGATCACTCTCAATAATTTTCCGGCAAATTTCTTTGGCATAGTGCAAAGGAATGTTAAAAGTATTATCAACAAAGTGGAACATACGATAACCAACATCGACGTGTTGCACAATATCCTCAATCACGAGTTTTGGCTGACGTCTTCTCACTGAGTGACCCTCTATAAGTGCGGTCGAACAATAACTGCAGTCCATGGGACACCCCCGTCTAGTTTGAATTGGCACCCAGTATTCACTTTTATCGGGAGTGGAGGAAAACCATAAATATGGATCAGGAAGAGGCAACATATCCAGGTTTTTCGCAAACAATCTTTCACCTTGAAGACCAAGACCACGCAAATAAAGACCTGGCAATTTTGAGAGGTCCAATCCCTTATGTATTCGATCTAACAGCATAGGGAAAACTATCTCACTCTCTCCCTGGATTCCCATGTCGACTTCCAGATAATTGAGTGTGCTCTCCGGGAATATACTATAGCCAGCTCCGCCTAACACGATAGGAACATCTGATAATTTTCGGCACTCGCTGATAATCTCTTTGACTTGATCCAATAGAAATCTCGGGGTATTCATGACCTGGTCATCTATATTTCTTATGGAGATGCCGATGATTTCGGGATTAAAAGATTTAATTGTCAGATTGAGAGCTTTTTTAATGTTCTTTTCCGTCAGAAGATCTAAGAAACGCACATCATGTCCTGCGTTTCGAGTAGCTACAGCGATGCAGTTCAATCCCAAAGGCAAAGGAAGAATGTTGGACTGCTCAGTATTGGCAGAAATAAGGAGGACTCTCATGAATTTCTTTTTTTAATTCTTTTCTTAACTTTGTCCCAGGATTTTGTAATCAAGAAGCTTTCTTCCATATTATCTGCCATTCGAACAAATTTTGGCCATGGGATAGCAAAGGTAAGTACTTCAGCAGGAACACAAGGCCGGGCAGAGACATCAAACATACCCAATACCGCACATGGTCGTTCGGATTGGAGTTCATGGTAAGGATGATAAACTATAGAACCGCAACCGGCACCAAAGGGAGCAATGACCTTATTGGATTCTGTCTCATCATAATTTGCTAAAGTGAAAAGACCTGAAAGGACATCCGGGGGAGCAAAGAAAATGATCACTAACGGTTCATCACTTTCTTCCATGGCATCCCACCGTTTGAACACAATATATTTTGCAGGCGCTTTAAACAGGGTCTGTTGCTTCATGATCTCTTTAACAAGTTCTGGCGACTTCTTATATCTTTCCCCCTCAAGTTTTCCCGGAATACCGTAAGAAAGAAAATATTCAAAATTGAGTGCCTGATTATCCTCGAAGCCCAGGTATCGCCGTCCACCACCACAGCCTATTGTATGGACATCAAAACATCTCGTATTGCCCTTACGTACACTTGCTAAATCACCGATGATACAGCGATGTCCCTTCGGGGGCTTTAACATGCTTTTTTCTTCTTTTACGTCGGTGTAGTAAAATCCGATGGGTAAATCAGCTCCGGGAAAATATTTGTTCCATTTCT
>JADGNM010000427.1 GCA_017883485.1 Methanosarcina sp. | reverse complement strand
TGATAATTTAGGACGACAACTTATACGAGGCATGAGTATATTTATACTGCTACTAATATATTTAATTATGGATATATTTCCGAATCGATGCACTAGTTCCTATACTCCCTATCTGCTTCCTGTACATTACCTGTAAGTTAATTCTACAGGAGTCTCATTTCGCACAATTTCCATCTGTCTACAATTAATACCATATTACCACAAGTATTTTTTTCTTTTTGCTCAGCTATGGTACAAATTTAACACTGCTGGAGTTTTAATTATATAAATCCGGGTCCATTTAATTTTTTCAGCATTATTTACGATACTGCAAAAGATCTATCAAGCTTGAATTTTATTTGTGAAGACATAATGTGAATATTTAGGAAGACAGAGAATAAGGGCAAAATAGAGGGCTGAATCAGCGATTATAATTTTTGAAAAAGCGGTTCTAATTGAGTAAGTTATCTAAAAAAAGTTGTAGGGAGGTAGGCGTTCTCATCCAAAAAACCTAGGAGCTCCGAACGATATTCAAGAGACTCACTTTTTTTGTTGGGGAAGAGGTATTGAGGTACTTTGACTTACGGTTTGCGAGTTTCTTTTGAATCTTTTTATTGTGGAGTAGTGTTCTGGAGTAGGTGTTGTTTGCTATTGGGGTGTGAGAGATGAGAACGCAATTTCTACTACGCCATTATCATATATAATATTTTTAACAACTAATATTATACTATCACAGAGTGATTAATATACCTATCTAATTAAGTTCAGTGATATAGTATTTACACCATTAATTCAGTGATATAGTATTTACACCATTAAGGCAATTACGGATTTCGAACCAGGTAGGGTTTTGAGAATAGGGACTCAGACTCTACCAACTACTTCCTAACTAACACTACTTAGCGATTAATTTGTATAGTTTTCTCTGGCCCATTTCGCACCTGCTTCAAGAACTTGCTGGTTGAATGTGATGACTTTGGGGTTGCCTGCGAAATTTTCGACCAGAGCTTCCTTGAAGGCTTCTCCTTCCAGACCTGTTGCATTAAGACCCATAAGGACTCCGAGCATGAAAGAGTTAGCGGCTTTCTCCGAACCGGCTTCCTTGGCTCTTTCGGTTGCAGGGACTGGAATAGCTTTGACACCTTCAGGCGTCTCAGCCTCGCCAATGGATGAGTCATAGAGGATTAAGCCATCTGCTCTGACTGCGCCTTTGAATCTTTCAAGAGAGGGGCGGTTCATAGCTACCAGGATGTCCGGGGTGTAGACAGCAGGAGAACCTATGGGCTGGCCGGAAAGCACAACTGAACAATTGGATGTCCCTCCGCGCTGTTCAGGGCCGTAAGATGGGAACCAGGAAGCATTTAGATTTGCCTTTACTCCGGCCTGGGCCAGAATTATTCCCATGCTGAGAACTCCCTGCCCTCCGAAGCCTGCAATCTTGACCTGGACCGGGGCGAAGTCCTTTCTGGCAGCCTTTTCTTCGGTATCGCCTTCAATTCCATAAAGTCTCTCCAGGGCTTCTGTTGTAAAGTCACTGATCCCACGATGGAGAGTTTCAGCTTCATTAGAATAATCCCTGAAGTTTTTAACAGGGAATTCCTTTTCCATCTCCTCGTTAATGAAATCCATAGCCTGCTTTGCATCCATCTTGAGGTTATTCGGGCAGGCTGCCAGGACTTCGACAAAAGCGTATCCTTTGCCGTCACGCTGGATTTCAAGCGCTTTTTTGATAGCTTTTCTGGCTTTTCTAATGTGGGAAATATCAGAGACCGAAACCCTTTCAATAAAGACCGGAGCCTTCAGGTTGTCCAGGAGCTCACACATATGGAGTGGGTAGCCAGCAAAACGGGGATCGCGTCCTTCAGGACATGTAATAGTCTTTTCCCCAATAAGGGTCGTTGGAGCCATCTGTCCGCCTGTCATTCCGTAAACCGTATTGTTTACGAAAAAGACTGCAAGCTTTTCTCCCCTGTTTGCCGCCTGAAGTGTTTCGTTGAGGCCAATAGATGCGAGATCTCCATCTCCCTGGTAGGCAATAACAACAGCATTTTCTTCTGCCCTTGAAACCCCTGTCCCAACGGCAGGGGCGCGGCCGTGAGCAACCTGGATATTGCCCATGTCAAAATAATAATATGCGAAGACTGCACAGCCAACAGGACTGATCATGACTGTCCGGTCCTGAATCCCGAGGTCGTCAATTGCCTCGGCAATAAGCTTATGCAGAACCCCATGCCCGCAGCCAGGACAGTAGTGTGTTGCTGTTGGGGCTGCCCCTCCTTTGCGGGGATATTCCGCATAAAGGGCTTTCGGCTTTCTGATAACTTTTTCTCCGTTAATGATTTCTGCTGCCATTCTCATGCCTCTCCTGCAACTTTTCTGATTTTGTCCATGATCTGATCAAGAGTTATCAGGTTTCCCCCCATCCGGTTTACAAGTTCCACTGGCTGTGAACAACCGGTTGAAAGCCTGATATCGTCCCTCATCTGCCCATTACTCATTTCTACGGAGATGAAGGAGCATCCTTTTTCTGCAAGAGCTTTCAACTGCGCTTCAGGGAACGGGCAGAGAGTTTTCGGTCTGAAAAGCCCGACTTTGATGTCTTCCTGCCTGGCAAGGTCTGTAGCTGACCTGCAGATCCTGCTGCTAATCCCATAGGAAACCAGGATAATAGAGGCGTCATCTGTCAGGTATTCCTCACAATCCACCTCGTTTTGCCGGATAAGCTCGTACTTTGCCTGAAGCTTCTCATTAAATCTTCCAAGTTCGTCAAAATCCAGGAAGATTGAAGTTATCAGGTTAGGTCTTGTTTCGACAGTGCCGTTGACAGCCCAGGTTGTATCAATCTCAGGAACAGTAGCTTTCTT
>JADGNM010000426.1 GCA_017883485.1 Methanosarcina sp. | reverse complement strand
CTTCACGTTTCATAAAGGATAAAAATAACTCATTTTATATACAATTTTCCCCGTTCCGGAAAAAGTTTGGACCTTTCAAGGATACCTGAATAGTTACAGTAATTTTTAAAAATAATATAAATTACGGTTTACCAGAGGCAAAACCTCCAATAAACGATAAAAAGGTTTTTAATAAAAAGATTTCCAGGGTTACCTGGTAATCATCATTTCTGCGGTTTCGGGCTTGTAGAACCAATCTTTCGGAAGTATTTTTTCCTGTTTGTAGTACTTAACAAGCCTTCTGATCTTGGATTCTGCTAAGTTGAGGGAACGCTTATTGTGGACGTCCTTCTTGTTAACAGAAAGATGCTTTCTGAGTCTAAGAGCCTTTACGATAAGGTTAGTCAGGTCTTCCGGTATGTTCGGAGCCACATTGTTTTCCTTGAGGATGGTCGTGATTTTCTTGCCTGTGATAAGCTTGGCATCGGGGACTCCATAACGGTCCCTTAAAATCATTCCGATTTCGGCTGTAGCTACACCCTGTTTCCAGAGATCTAGCGTGATTGAAACGATTTCTTCTGCGCTAATCTTGCACCACTCAGGCGGTTCGGTTCTGATAGGCCTGGTGGAAGAAGATTTGCCTTTTCTTTTGGTATGCATTTTTGCCATAATATTTCTCCTGATATCATTGATCGATGCCCGGAAGAAAGTCCTTCGGGCTGAAGTTATATCTTTACCGATTATAACGGACCAACACATCGATCGGGAGATTCTAATCCGCCACAGCAATATCTGCGTGGCTTTTCAGGAATTCCTGTAAAAGCGTAAGTTTTTCGGTAAAAACATCACTAGATGAGCGCACCATATGATATATACTTTGTGTTGAAAAAAGGTTTTCTGCCTCCTTTTCACTTGGGAAAACTCGGTCACAAATATATGTTATCAGGCTTATATCACATATTCCATGACTCATGAAGCTGGATTCCAGAGGCTCAAAACTATTCGTGCTCCTCCAGGATTTATCTGCCTGTAAACGGACTCAATAAGTGATTCTCGAAAAGCCTGAGCTTCAGAGATATCTTTAGTTTTACAAATAGAATAAACAGTCTCGTCAATCTCGCCTGAAAACTTAGATTCGAGCTCTGTCCTGATTTCATTTTTTACGTGGAGTGTCAGCTGCTCTTTGAGCAAAGAAAGGTCAGCTGTGGATGTGTTTTCAGGAGGCTCTCCGGAATCAAGCTGGAAGCCGGAAGCCAACGTCTCCGAAAAATAGTCTTTGAACATTTTTTCCACGGAAGAAGAGTTCTTTGCGTCAGGATTTTCGGAGACACCGTAGAGCAGGGTCTGAAAAGATTCGTCGGTCTCCGCTCCGAAAGCCGACCCGGAGTAATCCGATGGGAAAAGCAGTCCGACAACTGCCTGTGCGCCTTCCTGGGCTGCAGCGTCAAGAGAAGAATTAAAAGCCTGAAATAGTGCCTCCGAAGCTTCTTCATCTGAAGAATTGAGAGCAGCTTCAAGCACGGAATCATTAACACAGGCAAGAAGAGTATCCTTTGAGGAAGTACTGGCATAAAGAGGCATTGAAAGCTTCACACTTTGCCTGACAGCATTTGCAGGTGATTCCTCTCCTATAATAAGCCTGCTTTCCATCGGAAACGCTTCAACAGGGCGCCAATATGCTTCAAACCTGTAAGAAAACCTTCCTTCGACTTTTTGGTCCAGGTAAGCAGAAATAAATTCCGAATCCTTAGCCGCAAAGTCTGCAGCAAGAGAATTTAGAGAGACCGGAGAATTATTACTTACACTATAATTTGAACTATAATTTGAACTATAATTTGAACTGTTATTTGAACTATTATTTGAACCAGTAATTGAGATTTTAAGGGAAAGATCCAGGTATTCGGCTACCAGGTCTGCAAAAGTCCTGTGCTTCTGTTCTTTCCCAAAAAGAGTATGAGAGGGATTTTTCACAATCGAGCTTTCTGGTATGGAGGTATTAAGTGCGGACAGAGGAGAAATTTCGTATTCAAAATCATCAAGTTTGCAGGATAGAAGCGACTCAAGCATATAAGTGTCCAGCTCTGAAGAAATGACATATCCGGAAGCAGCATATTGCTTTTCTGCCTGAAGGGAAGGCATTAGCAGGACACCTGCAAGCGAAATCAGTATAAGCAAAAAGAGGGCATCGAAAACCGTGGAATAACCTGAACACTCGGCAATCAACGCATCTTTTTCCTTTCGGGCAGCTTCATGAGTCTTATGGAGTCTCAAATGTATCACCATGCTCTACTATCACCTTGCTCTACTATCACCCTGATCTATTACTTCCATCCCGTCTTAAAAAGTACCACCGTAATGGTTCCAGAGGTCGATTCCGCAGGATTTAGCTCAATGACTACGGGCACGGAGGCTGCAACTTTTTCTCTTTCCTCCTTGAAAGAGTCAGGCTCAATATTAACAGGTTCAATCCGCCATTGACATAGTCCGTCCTCTGTTCGGATTTCAATCAGAATAAATAGTTATCTTTTTTAATTCTAAATTTTAGATAGTTACATTGATAGTGGATATATCAGGTAATTAGAAAACAGTATAAGCAACCATTAAAGCAGAAAAATAAGAAAAAAAGAGAACCGGCTTAATCATTATCTTAAAACTTCATAATTTATACTGTTAGTACCTTACGCTAACATGGATATATCAGGCGAGGTGAAAGCGGTATAAGTACTCACTAAAGCATAAAAAAGAGAAAAAGAAGAGAAAGAAATAAGTGTAGTCTGTCGATTTAAGGATATATTGTATCCTCTTCAAATTGAGTGAAAACCTTTTACTTTCAATTCGATGAACTTCTTTCCCTGATTAATTGAGCCAGAGATGGTATCTCAAATTTCTTGCTC
>JADGNM010000425.1 GCA_017883485.1 Methanosarcina sp. | reverse complement strand
ACAGATCGATTAACTCTGCAACAAAGCAGCTATATCTTGGATTTGCATGTTTCTTAAGCTTCGTCAGGATGAAACATGACTCCATTTAGATTGTTTAAGAGAATTGAATCTCTGTATCTCAAGCTCTTAAATATATACAAACTCTCAAAAATATATAAACTCTCAAAGGAACACGAGTCTTTAAAAGAGTATAATCTCATTTTCCTCGGTTTGAACAGGTATTTTAACCTGAGAACAGACATAAAGCTCCGGAACTTGAAAACCAGGCTGACAGATCCTTCATAGCAAATACCTGGGCTTCTCTCTTCAAGAAAGCATTGGGGACCCGACTGCAAACTCCCTAAAAGTTGGCTTTGCAGTGTGTGGAGGGTCTGATATGGTAAGTGATGAAGAGATCGGGTCCGGGAATATTTTGAATCTGTTCTGCAAATTCGTATTCCCGGCAGTCGTCGGGGTTGTCATTGCAGGCATCCAGGGAATTATCGGCGGCTTCTTCATTGGAAACGCAGTCGGAAGCCAGGGCCTTGCAGGAATGACTCTTGCCTATCCTCCTTTTGTAGTGATAATCGGGGTAGGTGTACTTATCGGGATTGGATCGTCAAGTCTTACTGCCCTGGAACTTGGGAAGGGAAACATAAATGGAGCCCTGGAAATCGTGCACAACGTTCTTCCCTTATGCTTTCTTGCAGGAGCCGTTTTGACTGCAGGCGGGTATGTTTTTTGCGAAACCTCTCTCGGCCTTCTTGAAGCCAGCGGGCCTGCGCTTACCTTTGCTCGTGAATACCTGAGAATTATTTGCATGGGCTCGGTCTTTATTGTTCTTTCGCTTGCCTTGGACCCCCTTGTAAGGAATGACGGAAAGCCGAAGCTTTGCATGAACGTTATGATTGCAGGAGTAGCTGCAAATATCGTGCTTGATTATCTTTTCGTCATGCGTATGAGAATGGGAATGGCAGGCGCTGCCATTGCGACAGTAATTTCCTTTGCCCTGCCTGCAATGTTGCTGATGTACTACCTTTTTGGAAATGAGGCAAAGTTGAAACTTCAGCTCAAAGCCATGGGATTCAAACTCGAAACCTTGATACAGGTCCTTCGAGCAGGTCTTCCATCCTTCGTGACTCAGCTGTCACTGGCTCTCATGCTCTTTGCCTATAATTACATGCTGCTTAGATACGGCTCCGAGCTTGCGGTCTCAGCTTATGGCATCATAGGATACGTGTTTTCAATTTTCTATCTGCTATTTGAAGGAATAGCACTTGGTGTGCAGCCGATTATAGGTTTCAATTACGGAGCTGGCAGTTATGAAAGGGTTTCGAAGACCCTGCAATTGTCAATAATTTCATGTATTTTAATCGGATTTTTCGGGTTTGTGCTGATCTACTCGTTCCCTGAGAGTGTCGTGCAGATATTCAGTCGGGACGACTCCGAACTTCTGGAAATTACTCTGCGGGGAATGAGTATTCTAATGTCGTCTTTGCTGGTTGAAGGTATCGTGCTTCTTACTGTTGTTTATTACCAGTCAATTAACAGGGTTAGGGCAGCACTTTTTATTAATCTGGGAAAGTTTTTCATTCTCCTCTTGCCTTTGCTTTTCATTCTGCCTTCCTTCTTCGGCCTGGATGGAGTCTGGTCTGCATCGCCGGCTGCAGAATATATTATGGTAATGGTGGTTCTGGGAATGCTTTCGAAGGAATTTAATTTCCTCAAAAACGGGACGAAAGAAGCTGAGAAGAGTTCCAGGTTTATTACTCTTAAGCGTGTTGAAAAGATTGAGGCCCAGTGAGCTATTTCTGATGCCTGGGTCAGCTTATCTTGATGCCTGTCAGCTATTTCTTCCTGTTCCTCTTAAGCATGACAGACTTCCTCTCCAGACTCAATCTGACAGACAGGTCCCCAGAATAGGGGTTTTAAAGAAAAAAACTATAAATAAGCTCTCATTTAAACAGTAAGCAAAAATTTATTTACTTTAAGAGTTAAGAGACTAAATGCAACATCAAAAACTCTAATCCTAACTCTTATCCTATTACATAAAAAGAATACTGGATCCAGATGAAACAAAACGGCAGCATATCGAGAATAGCTCCCAAATTAAAGGGCCTGCTCAGTTATCTCATACCAGTTATTATATTTTCCCTGGCTTTATGGACTCTGGACAAACAGTTGCACAATCTGCGTTCGAGCTACGTTATAGAAAATATTGCCAGTGTTCCCCTGAGCCATATCGGAATTGCTGTCTTTTTTACGATTTTGAGTTATATTGCTTTAACGGGATACGATTACCTGGCAGCACGACATATAAACAATCCCCTGCCTTACAAGCAAATTGCCAGGATTTCTTTTATCAGCACATCCATAAGTTACAGTGTGGGTTTTAACTTCTTAGCCGGAAGTTCTCTTCGCTACAGGTTTTACTCAAGGTATGGGCTGACCCTGCTCCAGATCTGGGACATCATAGTCTTTTGCGCTTCCACTTTCTGGATAGGTTTTTGCTTCGTTGCTGGCTTACTTTTCACTTTTTATCCTGTAAAACTGTCAATTTACATGCCTGAGATTCCTATCCTTTTAAATATTGTCGGATTTCTGTTATTGATGTTTCTTGCTACTTACTTTTCTCTTTCATTCTGGAAACGGGATCTCAAAATCAAATTGCGGGCGGCCACCCCAACCTAAACAGGCTGTCCGACAATTACTGCTAGTGTCGTGTCAGTCATCTAAGATTTATTGATTCTGAATAGTTGAGATCGATTTTATAAGACATTTTGCTGTTGACGCGATACTAGTAATAAAACAACAATCATCTGTTATTAAACTGGAATTTTTTAGCTGTTGAAATTGCGTTCTATTTTCTATTCATTTCTTCTTAAAATGAAAAGTT
>JADGNM010000424.1 GCA_017883485.1 Methanosarcina sp. | reverse complement strand
TTACTCAATTTGCTGTCATCGATTTCGCAGCAAACAAGATATTTGGTTTAATATGGTCTAGTGATGATGTTTTCACCTGGTAATGTGACATAGTCAAGAAATAATCGCCATCTAAAAAGGCAAGAATCACTAAATCAACCAAATTCAATGAAAAATTTAAAGGGGGGGGGTCGGAATGTAAAGTAATTTACTTTTGCGTGAGCTAATTCTATAGTTCCAAGGGTTGCGCTGAATACTCCTGCAGGGCACTGGACTGTACAAGTGCCGCAGTTGATACAGAGTTCTTTATTGATAACAAAGTAATTTGAGATTGCTTCTGTAGGACACATAAGCATTGCACGGCATTCTGGATGTTTAAGGCATTTGCCTTCCTCAATGCGGATAACTTTGTCGGTGCCTTCCCAGATATGCCCATAATTCACTTCTGTGTGTACAGTGCGTCCGTTTACATCTGATACAGGTAAAAGAATATTATGATCCAGGACTTTTAATCCCGATAAGATCTCTTCATCAAGTACAGGAATCGGAACTGCTAGCGAGGTGAGACACTCCGGCCCATTTGAAGTTTTCACCCCTCCCATCATGGCAGGGTCCATCTTCTTCATATCTGCAAAGGCGGATACATTAGGTTTAGTCGGGCTGGCTCTGGTCCCTTTTCCGATAATATAACCAGGTGCTCCATTTAAAAGAACCCTTGTACCCACGCCTATTGTCCTGTGAGATGGATCGTTCTGCAGAGGATTAATTTCACCGCATCCGGACACGGACGCTTCTGTAAAAGGACCTTTCAGACCAGTCACAGAGAAGATAGTGCTTAATGTGGTCGAGGCGGGATTTATTAACGCATAATAATTATTAAATGCAAGTCGTGTGGAAATGATCCTGGCACACTCAATATCGTCAATAGTGACCTGATTTTCGTAACTTTTGCCATGTGATACTACGAGTATGTCAATTTCTTTTCCCCTCACAAGATCCCTAAAAAGATGCCCTCCACCATATCGATCATCTGCATATGATGTTCCATAAATAACTAAGTCCACAACTCCAAGGCGTTCGTTCGGACAGGGACCAGGCTGAGCAGGCACACCATTCAACCAGATAGAATCCGCCTTCTCAAAACTGTACTTTCCTGCAACTGGAACCATCATAACTACCATTGTTCCTGACATCACACCAAATGTCGCGGTCGTAACTACATCCACGTCGTCGACGGTCACTTCTTGACCATCACGTATCATAGACTTAAGTTCGGCAGCAGTCAAAATTATTGCGTCTTCACAGGTGATTTTATCATTTATCTCTTCGATAGTCTTTATATAATCACCGTTTATTATACAGTTGACTTCTCTTTTCTCTTTGATTTATTCCGCGTTAAAGATTCAATTATATTACTACATATATTCTGAAAAACGGTATTAAACTCTTAAGATATACCAGGGTTTTCTATGATGTTGAGCTAAACTTACTTTAAAATTGTAAACTTTTTGTCCTGAAAGCTAAATCTTAGTCTCAGATATTTTCCGTATATACTGACTAGTAAAATCGGCTCCTCTGGACGGCGAACTTCACTTCGAGATAAGGAAGCTGATTACCTATAACTAATATTTATATATTATAAAACTTCCTATCATTTTACTATAAGTTCAAAAGATAAACATCAGTTTTAAAGTGATCAACAACAACAGATATTTTGTATCTGTCCTCGAGTTATTGAACAGGAACTCTAAACGTTAAAAATTCCTTCAAACTCTATCTGTAATCAGTTATCCCTTCTGCCGTTGCTGGAGTTCTTTGGGACCATTTTCTATTTCCAGAGTCTATTTTTAATTTCGGAGACTCATGGAGTCGTGAAACTTGAAGAACTGGAGTCCCCAGAAGATGCTTTCTGGAACAAGTTGCCTATAGAAGCAAAATTCAGAATATGAGTAAGGCTTTTTGAGTTGTGAAAGGATAAAAGATGTCGAAACGAAAGAAATTTGAAATGGATATTACCAATTGTAGAAATCGAAATGGTTTTGAGACAGCCTGTTTTCCTGATTTTTCACACAAAATTTTCAATTATTTACAAAGAGTCCACCTTTTCACAAGCTGGAATTACCGTTATGTTTTTATAGAAGTATTATCAGTAATTTCCTGATAAAATGCTCTTCAGATGAAGCACTTACTTTAAATTACATTTTCATTTCGATAAAGGGCTAAAAGTAATCGCAAGCCGAAATAAACTGCAAATTCTCAAGTAATAGTTCCTCAATGCATGGATTATATTTTAAGGAGGTTTTGGTTCAGATGGATAAAAGTGGCCAACCAATCATAATAATAGATCCCAGAAAAGAACAGACAAAGGGAAGAGATGCGCTTAGTATAAATATTGCGGCTGCAAAGGCAGTGGCAAGCATAGTCAAGAGTACTCTTGGGCCGAGAGGCATGGACAAGATGCTCGTCAACCCTATAGGGGATATCACTATCACAAACGATGGTGCTACTATTTTACATGACATGTCCATCGAGCATCCGGCAGCCAAGATGGTAGTTGAGGTTGCCCAGTCCCTTGAAGATTCCGCAGGTGATGGAACTACAAGCGCTGTAGTATTTACAGGTGCTCTACTTGAAAAGGCAGAAAACCTTATTGAGAACGGAGTTCACCCGACCGTTATTATAAAAGGATTCAGGCTTGCAGCTGATAAGGCTATTGAGATTTGCGAGAGCCTGGCACTGCCGGTTGGCAAGGATAATAAGGAGATGCTTCAAAAGGTTGCCAGAACTTCCATTACGGGCAAGGCTTCCGAGAAATACAATGCTTTAATTGCGGAACTCTGCGTGGATGCCGTCCTTGCTATTTTTGAGAGGGGAACAGCCGACCTCAAACGTGTCA
>JADGNM010000423.1 GCA_017883485.1 Methanosarcina sp. | reverse complement strand
GAAATTCTTGGAAAAGAAACATCAATACTCGAGCCGGATAATTTTAAAGGAGAAATAAACCAGTTTGTTGATAAAATCAAACGGGGAGAAAAGATCAAGAACTATGAAACTTTGCGGCTAAAAAAGAACGGTGAACCAATAAATGTTTCAGTGACAATTTCTCCTATTTTTGATTCCTCTAGAAAGCTGACTGCAATCTCGGTCATTGCTAGAGATGTAACCAACAGAAAAAGAGCACAAGAAGCTCTGGCGAATATCGAGGCTGCTCGTAAAAAAGAAATTCACCACCGGATCAAGAACAACCTGCAGGTAATCTCCTCCCTTCTTGACCTTCAGGCTGAAAAGTTCAAAGATAGAGAAAACGTTGAGAATTCGGAAGTTCTGAGCGCTTTCGGGGAAAGCCAGGACCGAGTAATGTCAATTGCCCTGATCCATGAAGAACTGCATGAAGGTAGAGGAACCGATACACTAAACTTCTCGCCATACCTGGAAAGGCTTGTTAAGAACCTTTTCCAGACTTACAGGCTTGGAAATGCCAGTACCAGCCTGAACATCGAGCTGGAAGAAAACATTTTCTTCGACATGGATATTGCAGTTCCGCTGGGAATTATCATCAACGAACTTGTTTCAAATTCCCTCAAGTATGCATTTCCAGATAACGATAAAGGGAAAATTCAAATCAAGCTTTGCAGGGAAGAATCCGCAGAATATACAGGCAACATCCCGGGAAGCAAAAAAGAAGGGTTTAAGGACACTTATTATGTCTTATCAGTTTCGGATAACGGAGTGGGCATGCCTGAAGGCTTTAATTTAGGAAATCCTGATACTCTTGGAATACAGCTGGTGATGATCCTGGTAGACCAGTTAGGCGGCGAACTCGAACTCAAAAGGGACAATGGGACGGATTTCACTATAAGGTTCATAGTAACAGAAACAGATAATCAAATTGAGTCGAAAAAATAAAACCGGTCAGGAAAAGCAATTGAAACAGAAATAAAAAGTCATCGGGCTCTCAAGAGTTACTAAGGATTACATTTTACTTTTTACCACTTCTTTTGCGACATCCTTGAAAAGCACCCGAAGGTCCCAGAGAAGTTTTTTATTAGCTTTAAAGAGAGCTTGCAGCAGGTCAATAAGGTTCATCCTTTCAAATTTTACATCCTTCAGGGAATGGGCAAGGGAATTCAGGTTTTCATCAGTTAAATTGATAAAACAGTTCTTTACTATAAGGCTCATATCGATTTCATGCCCCAGGGTCCCCCTCCATCGTTTTTCGTACACCTCATCGAGTTTTTTCAGAGAGACGTCTCCAGCGGAAATAGCTGTGTAAGCAGCTTCTCCTGCCATTTTTCCCGCCTCCATAGCGTTAAGGATTCCCCCGCCAGTGACGGGATCGGACTGGCGTGCAGCATCTCCTACAAGCATTAGCCCGTTAGTGGAAGTTTTCTCAATGCAGCCAGAGACCGGGACTCCCCCGAAAACCATCTCGACTATTTTTGCATCAGGGAACCTTTTTTCCATGAAAGTATTAAGGTAATCTACCGGTCTTGGCTTGAATTTCCCGGTTTTGTTTCCGAGGATTCCTATCCCAACATTCGCTTTGCCTTCGCCTTTTGGGAAGACCCATACATAGCCGCCGGGTGCGACCTCACTTCCTATATAGAACTCGCAATACTGCTGGTCTACATCTACGCCGGCAACAAGATACTGGGCACAGGTTTCAATGTCTATGGGCTTAAGGGAGGTATCAATCCCTGCCCACCTTCCTACCTTCGATTCGACCCCATCGGCCCCTATGACTATTTTTGCACGCACATCGTACTCTTTCCCAAGGTGCATTAGTCTGGCTCCTTTGACGAAGTCATCTTCAATGAGGAGGCTGGTAGCCCTGGTTTTTACCCTGACCTCTGCTCCGGCTTTTGCAGCCTGTTCTGCAAGAGCGCGGTCAAAGACTTTTCTCTCAATGACATAGCCGACTTCCGCGCCGGCGATTTCTTCTGACATCTCTACTTTTGTACCATCCGGGGCGTAAATTCGGGAGCCTTTAACATCAGCACAAATCCACCTATTGTCAATTTCGACATGCTTTTTGAGGTATTCTTTGCTTGTGCCTTCGGCACATCGTACAGGGTCGCCTATTTCCTGGCGTTTCTCGATTAGAAGCACATCAAGCCCTTTTTCAGCCGCGGTTTTTGCAGCAATGGAGCCTGCAGGACCGGCTCCTATCACCAGAACATCATAACTACCCTTCATTTTATTACCTCAATTGCTCCCACAGGACAGATCCGGTCACACACTCCGCATTCAATGCACGTACCGTCATCTACTTCAACCCATGTTTCCACAAGTTCGAGTGCTCCCTTGGGGCATACTCCCACACAGGCACCACAATATCCGCATTTATATCTGTTTATGTTGAGGCTCACTAGCTCACCTGTACTTTTTAAAGGCAAATAAGGCAATTATTGCTGTAATACAGTGGCAAATCTGTCAATTATGGCTGTAGTACAGTTTGGCAAATCAACAATTTAAGGCAGATAAATAACGATTCTCGAACATATATTTTTTGTTAATTAAGACTGCCGGGTCCGAAAGATCCCTTTTTCCAATTCTGTCTTCAGGAAAATCTTTTTTAAATCCTTCAGTTCAAACTTACCGAAGGCATTTTCTCTGGAGTGACTATACCGGACTTTTCTTTTGCGGCAGTAATGGGACTTTTAGGGTCACAAAATACTCTTAATTAAAAGGCTCTTGATTTATATAATGTTCTTTCTTGCTGCCTACAAGCGAATTTCTACCTAATCTTTGAATGAATATTTTACTTTAAATGGATATTTTATTCTTTCTCTTTGAAGCGGTAAGACCCATTAATCTAGTTTCCATTAACAGTTTCCAT
>JADGNM010000422.1 GCA_017883485.1 Methanosarcina sp. | reverse complement strand
GTATTGAACACTAAGGCAGTTTCTGCTTTTAACAGCCCAATCGGTATTCCCTCACCGCTATCGCCTTCTTTAAATTCATACGCTACTCCCGGCCGTAAGACCCGGTCTATCCATCCTTTTAAAATTGCAGGCGGCTGCCCCCACCAGTTGGGATGGACTATAACAATTCCTTCTGCGTTGCTAATCTCATTACAATGTGTTTCTATTATTCTTTCCAAAGAGGCCCCTTTAGGAATTTCCTGACTTGAGATGACCGGATCAAAGTTTTCTTCGTACAGGTCATGGAAAAATACTTCATGCCCGTTATTTAACAGGGTTTCTACGACCGTGTTTGCAATCGCATGATTGAAACTCCCTTTATTCGGGTGCCCAAGAATTACCAGTACCTTCATCAGCTTCTTACCTCTCTTTTGTGGATAACCAGATGTTGTTAAGGCTGCACATCTACAATAATTTACTCTAATTTATCTGTATACTGCTATCCATTAAAAACAGAATTTTTATTTAATCTACACTGAATAAATTATTTTAAATAGTTGGCAGTCCGATAATATCAGGATGCCAAAAGTGGAAAACAATGAATTCAGGCCTGTTTTTGGAGGAAAAATTACCGGAACGCTGCGTGTGCTCGGAAACGAAGAGAACCCGGGAGAAGGACTCCTATATATTGGAAATTACCTGGCACTTGACCATTCCAGGGGAGCTCCTGTTTATCTCGATGCACTGAAACCTCATGCTATTTTGATCTGCGGAAAAAGGGGATACGGAAAATCCTATACAATGGGCTGCATGCTGGAAGAACTTGCCCTTCTCAAGCCAGCTATTAAGAAAAGGCTTGCATCCGTCGTAATTGATACAATGGGGATTTTCTGGACAATGATTTACCCGAATACTTTTGAAACTGAAAGGCTAAAAAGCTGGAACCTCATTCCTGCCGGACTGGAAATTGAGATTTTCGTGCCCGCTGGAAAGATCGAGGCTTACAGGAAACGAAATATCAATGTAAAACCTTTTTCTGTCTCAATCAGGGAACTTTCAGGAAGCCAGTGGTGCAGGATCTTCAATATCGAAGAAATTTCCCCTCTTGGAATTTTGTTTGTGAGGGCCATTGAATCCTTAAGGGACAGAGGATATGCATATTCTTTTGATGAAATCATCGAGAAAGTGCTGAAAGATACTCGTTCTGATCCGGCTTCGAGAGGGGCTGCAGAGAATTATCTCAGGGCTGTGAATTCATGGGGACTTTTTTCAAAGGAAGGTACATCCTTATCAGAACTTGTATCAGGGGGAAAGACGACAATTCTTGACGTGAGTACCCTTGAGAATGAGAATGTCAGCGCCGCAGCAGTATCGATTCTTGCAGGCAAGCTTTATGAAGAGAGACTTGAGGCAAGAAGGGTTTATGAAAAGAAACTTTTGGGAGAAAAGAACGACGAGGAAGAGTTTCCGATGGTCTGGCTCTTTATAGACGAGGCTCATATTTTCGTCCCCGCAAAGACTGAAAGTCTTGCATCCGGGGTGCTTATTAACCGCTGTCTCAGACAGGGCAGGCAGCCTGGTCTTTCTCTCGTCCTGGCAACCCAGAGGCCGGCAAGTCTCCATTCTGATGTTGTCTCCCAGAGCGATCTGCTTATCTGCCACCGTCTTACTGCAAGTGATGACATTCTGGCTCTGGAAACCTCCCGTCCTCTATATATGCAGGAAAGTCTCGAGGCGTACCTTAAGAAGATGGGGAGCGAAAGAGGAGATGCTTTGATAGTTGACGATCATTCTGAATCCGTTCATCTTGTACGCATCCGCCCGCGCATGAGCTGGCACGGAGGAGGAGAACCGAATGCTCTTGAACCCCATACGGAAGAAATAAGTGAGAAAATGGCTTTTTAAAGGGTGTTACATATTAATTGTTGTAGTGCTGAAGCTGATGCTTATTCATTTTTTCTTCCGTTACTGTGAATCGCATAGTGAATTCCGTCCCGTTGTTCCTTTTCAGTTTAAATTCCCCATCTAGCTGGTCTGCAAGGGAAGCTACCAGCTGAAACCCAAGAGTACTAAGATCCTCAATATCCAGGTTTTCAGGAATGCCAATGCCATTGTCTGAAACGGTCAGAGTAAAACCGGTACTCTCACAGTCTTCGTTTTTGCTTTCTTCTATGCTTTTTATATATTCTCCGTTTTCTTCTCTACGGAGTTTGATTCGGATTTTTCCTTTATCCCTACCTATAAATGCATGTTTAAGGGAGTTCGAAACAAGTTCATTAACAATCATTCCTAATAGGACTGCAGTATCCATATCAAAGAAAAGATTCTCTTCCAAATCCATGTTTAAGCTGATATCGGTATTTCCAAGCCTGTATGTCAGGAAAAGATTCTCAGCGAGTTCCTCAATGTACGGCGAAAAGTTTAGTGTTTCGAGCCCTCCACCTTTATACAGTTCCTCATGAATAAGAGCCATAGATATCACTCTGTCCTGGCTTTCCCGGAAGGCTTCTAAGACTTCAGAATCCTTAATATCCTCTCTGTTTTTGAACTTTTCAGACTGTAAATCCAGCAGGGACGAGATAACTTGCAGATTATTCTTAATACGATGGTGAATTTCCTTTTTACGGGCAGTCTCAATGTTTGCCAGAGCTTCTTCAGCTTCTTTTCTTTTGGTTATATCTCTGGCAATGACTGAGATAGCAGTCAGCTTTCCGTGGATATCAAAAACCGGAGAAAGAGTCATAGAAACATATATTATTGTACCTTCCTTTCTCAATCGCGAAGTCTCATATTGGTGGACTCTTTTTCCCTGTTTAATCATTTCAACTAATTTTGTAACTATTCAGGGTATAGTTAGCGGCGTTCCTTGAAGCGCTGCTCGAATCCCCTCTAAAACAGGCAAACTATTCTTTCTGATTGTGGAAATG
>JADGNM010000061.1 GCA_017883485.1 Methanosarcina sp. | reverse complement strand
TTCGGGAAAATGGGTCTCTGGTTGAAACAGGCGGCACATGGTCTGGATTTCAGTGAAATTGAGGAAAGCGAGGAAGCTGTAAAATCAATTAGCCGGAGCGGGACATTTGCGGAAGATACAAATGACCCCATAAAAATAGCAGGCTTTCTGGAAATGCTTGCTGAGAGCGTTCATAGAGCCCTTACGAAGGACCGATTCCTTTTCAAAACTGTAACTCTAAAGGTTCGCTATGAGGATTTTTCCACATATACACGCTCTAAGACTGTCTCTGTCTGGACTGCAGATATATTCGTGATTAAAAGGACAGCCATGAAGCTACTTTCTGAGTTTATCGGAAGTCAAAAAATAAGGCTTGTGGGTGTAGGGATCTCAAGACTCAGGAAAAGAGACGCGAGGCAGACACTTAAGCCCCTGGGTTTCTTCTAATTATCGAATTTTTGATTACTTTAAAGGCTTTCATTATTTTTAACCAGTTTTCTGACAAAAAGCCCAGTTATCCTTTTATTCTCGATTATTAGTTTATATAATGTGTTCTTTAAAAGAGTATAAATAAACCAGAAGACTTGTAAAAGATTGAACGAGCGATACATCGTTACTTTTTTATCTATAACCCCCCCCACTCCCAAACTCACTCGTTTACCTTTCTGAATTAACCTGAAGCTTTCAGTTGAAGCAAAATGATAATAGAGAAGAACATATTTGCCTGTTATCAGGACTTACCGGATAGCTTTGGTGAGCCATAGTGTTTCTTTATATATACAAAAAGCAATATATATCTATTTTCTCGCAAGTTTCGTGAAGTCTTCGGGAGCTTAGAGTAATTTTCAGTTAGTGTCGAACCTGTCTAGTTGTTCAGCTCCCGAAGGCTATACAGACCCGAAAATGCTAAGTCTTTTATATTAAGCAATTGTATAAATATATAATAATTGAAATATTTATTTACACTGCTTTTTAAAAATAGATTATTGCCAGCAAGAAAGAGAGCCTGAGAGAGAATGATAAAAAAAATAGAGCAATCTCCAGCAATAAACCCGAATCCTGTACTCAGTGTGGCAAAGGATGGGACTGTTCTTTACTCAAATGAGGCAGGTAAGCCTTTATTGCGTGAGTGGGGCATCCAAATCGGAGAAAAGCTGCCTTCAGTTATCGGAGATTCTGTGCAAAGAGTACTTTATCTGAATAGTCCCGAAAAAATGGAAGTTAAATTAGGAGAAAGAATATACCTGGTTGTGCTCCACCCCTTAACAGAAGAAGAACGTGTAAATATTTCTGGATTCGATATAAGTGACCAAAAAGAGCTTGAAGAAAAACTTCGGGAAAGTAAAGCTCGGGAGATGGCATATCTGGAGCTTGCCGAGATCATTGACACACAGGCAATCCAGTCCCTAATGGATGATTTCTATGAGCTGGTTCACATTCCCATGAGCGTAGATGACCGCAGAGGCAATGTTCTGGTAGGTGTTGGATGGCAGGATATCTGCACAAAATTTCACAGGATTAATCCCGAAACCTGCAAGCACTGTGTAGAAAGCAGTACAACACTATCAGAGGGCGTCCTCCATGGTGAGTTTAAGCTATATAAGTGCAAGAACAATATGTGGCACATAGCGACTCCCATTATGGTGGGTGGACAGCACGTTGGCAATAGCATTTCAGGGCAGTTCTTTTTTGAAGACGAGCCTCTGGACTATGAGCTATTCCGTTCAAAGGCTAGAAAATACGGATTCAATGAGGAGGAATACATAGCAGCGCTTAAAAAAGTTCCTATGTTGAGTAGGAAAGCTACGGACACAGGCATGTCCTTTTTCGTGAAGCTTGCCAACATGATATCACAACTAAGCTATAGCAATATCAAACTGGTTCAGTCGCTATCGGAACGCGATACTCTTTTAGAAGCACTGAGCGAAAGTGAGGAGAAGTCCCGTAATCTCATAGAGACTGCCAACGAAGGTATATTGATACTTAAAGATGAATCCATGATTACTTATGTTAACGAAAAAATGGCAGAGATGCTAGAGTACACTCAGAGCGAAATAATTGGCAAATCTTTAAGGGATTTTACGGATGAAGATGGGAAGGCTATTTTTGAACAGAATATGAAGAAGAGGCGACAAGGCGTCGATGAGAGCCATGAATTCAGATTCGTACTTAAAGATGGCTCACCTTTATGGACTCTTGTAAATTCTAAATCCCTCTTTGATAAGAATGGCGAGTTTATGGGTTCTCTGAGCATGCTCACCGACATCACTAGGCGAAAAGAAGTAGAAGCAAAACTTAAAGAAACACTCGATAATTTAGAAGAACGAGTTAAAGAACAAGTAGCAGAACTTGAAAAGGCTTACGACTCGTTGAAAGAAAGTGAAAACGGTCTTGCTGAAGCTCAAAGAATGGCTCATATTGGAAATTGGGATTGGGACCTTGTAACTAATAATATGTACTGGTCCGATGAAATGTATAGTATTTTTGGACTTATTCCACGAGAATCTGATTCATCATATGATGTCATATTAAGCCGCACACATCCCGACGATAGAGAATATGTGGATAATGCCGTTAAAAAAGCTTCTAAAGGAGAACCCTTTGACATTGGTCATAGAATAGTCTTAGCCGATGGAACAGAGCGCGTAGTCCATGCACAAGGGGAAGTTATTTTTGATAAGACAAATACCCCTGTTCGAATGATAGGAACAGTTCAGGATATTACTGAGCAGAAGCGAGCGGAAGAGACACTACGGGAAAGCGAGGCACGCTTGCGAAGGTTTTACGAATCAGGTATGTTCGGCATGCTTTACTATAACTTGGATGGTTCGATTACCAATGCCAATGACAAGTTTTTGGAGATAGTAGGTTACACACGTGAGGACTTACAAGCAGGGCGGATTAACTGGGCAAAGATGACACCGCCGGAATATCGTCCCTTGGACGAGCACGCTATCGTTGAACTAAAAGCTATAGGTGTAGCAACTCCCTTCGAGAAAGAGTATATCCGCAAAGATGGCTCGAGCGTACCCATCATCTTAGGAGTAGCTACCTTCGACCAGGCGAGCAATGAAGGCATAGCCTTTGTTCTAGATATCACAGAGAGAAAAAAGGCAGAAGAAGCCCTAGCGAGAAGTGAAAAAGCTAGAAAAAAAGAAATCCATCATAGAATCAAGAACAATTTGCAGGTGATTTCCTCCTTGTTGGATTTACAGGCTGAAAAGTTTAGGGATAAAGAGGTGCTGGAAGCTTTCAAGGAAAGTAAAAACCGTGTATTCTCGATGTCCCTTATCCATGAGGAACTCTATAAAGGAGAAGATACAGACACACTTGATTTTTCATCATACCTACAAAAGTTAGCTAAAGACCTTTTCCAGACTTACGATCTTGGTGGCAAAAATATCCGCCTATGTATGAATCTGGAAGAAAATGCATTCTTCAATATGGACATTGCTATCCCTTTGGGAATAATCGTAAATGAACTCGTTTCCAACTCACTCAAACATGCATTCATAGGGAGAGACAGTGGAGAAATCCAAATAAAACTCAGTAGAGGCGTAAAAGGGGAAATCAAGAACGAAGGCTCGAAAAGTAACAATTTCATTCTGACGGTTTCAGATGATGGGATAGGTTTGCCTGAAAGCTTTGACGTTGAATACCTTGATACTCTTGGGTTTCAACTGATTACCACTCTTATAGAGCAATTAGACGGAGAACTTGAGCTGAAAAGGGATAACGGGACGACGTTCATTATTAGGTTTACTTTAACAGAAATGAATAATCATGCATCAGCGCCATTGTTATAGTGTCACTTCAAGAAGATTTCTACAGACCCAAATAAGGATGATGTGATATGACAGATGAAAATAATAACTCTGAACAAGAAGAGGTTCAAAAAGACGAGCTAGAAGCAATGATGGAAGAGAAAGCAAGAAATCAGGTACGTTCGGATTATCGACGTAGCCTCGGTAACGAACATGGCAGAAGATATCACGAGTAAGTCATTATTTCGCTCGAATACCCGTAGCTTGATGTGGGATGGAAACTACATCAGTATCTGTTGTTGAATAACTAATATACTCTTAGAGCATATCCGAAAAGTCGATAACGGCAAGTCCTAAAGTTACAACTAGTCTGCAATCTCAAGTATTAGTTCTGACCATGATACTGCAAATTTAAACATTGTGGATACAACACTTTTTGGATAGGCTCTTATGCTAGTGATTTCTCGGTTAAACTGTGTAAATCCTGCAACTCTTCAACTTCTCAATAACTGCTATCCACATATTCAACATTAATACCCAGACTTTTCAGAAAGGGAACTATCTTTTCTGTGAAACAAAAACTGCATACATCGGGTTCAAACTTACTTGCAGTCTGACATCCTGTCCACCTTTTCCCATATTCGTGACTTATCGTAACTTCATTAAAAAATGATTCTGTGTTTCCCTCATTAACATCTCTCCCGCAAATGTCACAAGTAGTATTTATATATTTTTTAACTACTGTTGTTTCTGTGACTTCTTCATAATGTTCCATTTCCTCAACACCTCCGTAAATTTCTCCATAGGGACGCAGTTGAAATTGAACTTTAGTACATACAGCCTTGCCAAAACTGGCTGGGTTAAAATGGTAGAATGTTTTCAGCTTTAGTTCCTGGCTCAACTGCGTAAACATGGAATTATTTATATTAATTAACCGATATAATTGTTGGGATTAAAGAGGATTTCATTGAACCCAGTTTTCAGCTTGTTGTTTATAAAAGCATAAATGTGCCATGAAATCAAAGTTTACCTAAAATCTTTATACTTCATAGATGATATCTACTGAACTCTGCTCTTATTAGTACTGTTTACTTGCCATTCAGTTAATTACCTGGATTACGGTATTAAGGAATGGAAAATAAATAAATTCAAATAGTATAATAACTTATATATAATATTAGTTTGAATTAATTCCTAAAGATTAAGGAATTGAATAATAGTTGCTACGCATAAAATATCCAGAAGAAATCGACAAAAAATGAGAGCATTTTTTGAAACTGAACGAGAAAGATAGAAGACGATATCTGCTCCTGAGTGAGCATTCGGGCGTTGAGGGAAGTTTTCAGATGATTCGAATTTACCTACATTACTCTGCATCCTAATTCTGTGACTTTTCGATAGGCTCTAAGTTTATTTAGCCCTGCGCTCCTTAAACTTCCTGGCAGCCTCAACAAGTGAGCCTGCAAGCTCTCTGTATGCAACCCCATGCAGGTGAGCGTAAGAGCCAAGTGTGTTTTCGGAAACAAGTCCGTCTTTGTCATCTTTTATCCCCGTTCCCCTGGAAATGGTTATTACGAATTCCGCGTCATCAGGGATCTCCTGGATTTCAGAGTGATGGAACTCATGTCCTTTGAAGCTATTGCCTTTTTTTCCGATAATACAGTCCTTTTCAAGGGTCCCGATATTGTAGCTGACTACCCTGGTCTGCCCCATAATCGTATGTCCGGGAAGTGCTCCTACCATTGAATAAGTGGACTCCGGCATTGATGCATTGTGATAAGTGCCTTTTCCGGGGACATCTGTACTGATTTTTTCCGTAAGGTACATGAGTCCGCCGCATTCGGCATAAATCGGCATGCCTTCAGCAGAAGCTGTTTTTATATCCTGGCGCATGGACTCGTTAGCTTCGAGTTCGGCTGCAAAAAGCTCAGGATAGCCGCCTCCGATATAAAGCCCGTCCACATCAGGAAGTGTGGGGTCCTTAACCGGACTGAAGTAAACAATCTCTGCACCTGCAAGTTGAAGCAGGTCGATGTTGTCGCGGTAGTAGAAATTGAAGGCTTCATCCAGGGCAATACCTATTTTAGGTTTATACTTTTTGGGATCGGGGTCGTGAGTGGAGGAAAAAACACTTTTCTCAGGGCTTTTCAGGGGTTTTACATTGCTTGCAATTTTCAGGAAGCGGTCAATATCAATTCCTTTATCGATAATCTCTTCGATGCCCCTGAGCCGGGCGTCAAAGCCTTCATCACCAAGCCTCCTTCTGCCCTCAAGCGCCGGCATAAGCCCGAGGTGGCGCATGGAAATTTGCATTGACTGGTCCCTGGGAATAATCCCAATAACAGGAACGCCCGTATAGTGCTCTATTGCCTCTTTTGCTTTTTCAGCGTGACGGCGGCTTCCTATATTATTAAGGATAACTCCTGCAATCTCCACATCGGGATCAAAGTCTCTATATCCTTTTACAAGAGCAGCACTCGAGCGGGTAATGCTCCTGGCATTAATTACCAGAATTACAGGGCAGTTGAGAATCTTTGCTATCTGTGCAGTACTTCCGAGGTCACTTAAGCTTTCAAAACCTTCATAAAGCCCGCGGACTCCTTCAACAATCGCAATATCAGCCTGATCTCCGGTCTCGCAGCCGTGGGTATAGACGTCCAGGATTCCGTTCTCGTCCATAAGGTAACCGTCAAGATTTCGGCAGAACCTTCCCGTGATTTCAGTATGATAACTTGGGTCGATATAGTCCAGAGCGACTTTAAAGGGCTGGACTTTGTACCCTCTTGAAACAAGGACAGCCATCAGGCCCATGGAAATGGTGGTCTTGCCTGAAGAGGAACGGTCTGCGGAAATCAAGACTCTCGGAATATTCCCTGCCCCTATTTCGGATTGCTTGCTGTGAGACATTTTTTAACACTCCTAACTTTTATTTTGTTAGTTCTCTCAAACGCTCGTCGCTCAGGGAATCTGCTGTAACTTTTTTCTCGTTCTCAAGGATTGCTTTTCCAAGCTTGCGGTAGATTTCCGCAATATCTGAGTCGGGCGCCTTTTCCATTACTGAATAACCTTCTCTTTCGCAGTCCTGGACTACCTGCCTTTTTGGGATAAAAGCCATAAGCTGGCTGCCGATTTCCTCCGCAAACTTCATGACGATTTCTTCTTCCCTGCTCGCGTTTCGGGAATTGCAGATTATCCCGCTGAGAGGCATCCCTATCTTGGAAAGCCCTTTGCAGATATTGTTTGCTGCATAAAGGGGCATATATTCCCCCGAGGTCAGGACATAAGCTTCATTAACATAACCTTTCCTGACAGGAGCTACAAATCCTCCGCAGACAATGTCACCGGGAACATCGTAAATGATGAGGTCCTGCTCTTTTAAGAGGTCTCCTGAGATGCTCTTCAGTTTCTGGATTGCAACAATAATTCCGCGCCCTGCGCAGCCTATACCTGGCTCTGGGCCGCCCGCTTCCACACACTTGACGCCTGCATACCCTTCAAAAACAACATCTTCTTCCTTTACATTTACCCCTTCGCGCAAAAGGTCAAGAATTGTCGGAATCCTCCTGCCTCCAAGCAGGGTAATGGATGAATCGCTTTTAGGGTCGCAGCCTATGATCATGACTTTTTTCCCGGCCTCCGCACAGGCGGCTGCAACATTTGAAGCCGTGCTTGATTTTCCTATACCGCCTTTCCCGTAGATTGCTATGATCTTTTGTTTTTTCAAAGGATCTCCTCCTGATTTAAAGGATCTTCTTCCTGATTTATCCTGATTTATCCCGATTTATCCTGATTTTCCCGATTTATCCTGATTTATCCCGATTCTTTCCTTCAGACTTCCTTTGCAACTTCCCTTAATGTGGCCCCAAACTCGGATTCAATGATCTGGCTAACTCCCAGGGTTTTTGGATGAAGATCGATTTCAACCAGGACATGATCGTGTCCCATTTCCTTTAAGGGCAGGACCTGCCTTGGCCCATTGGTGACTGAGATTAATTCCATATGCCGTATATTCTCCATCGGGACTGCGTGCGGGACGCCTGTAATAATCGCAAAATCGTAAGCACTATATTTTTCTTTTATCAGTTCGCCGACCTTTTCCCCTGCAACCGGATATTCATCCATGCCGCCTATAATTTCATGTACCTCTATCCCGCGTGCTTTCAGGTCTCGCATTATATTTTCGGCATGCTGCCGGACTCTCGGAAGTCCGAGTCCAGGGTCGATATTTGCCATATTAATGAGGTTTTCTTTTTTCCCGAGAGCTGCTGCGACCTCGTTAACAGCAAGAGTAATGTCTGCAAACATGTAGCCGGTTTCCTTTTTGGCATTCATGATAATCAGACCCTTCTTATCTTCCTTCAGGAGTTCAATAACTCTTCTTGCGACCTTATACTTCAGATCTCCACGTGAAGGAGCGAGATATTCCCTGCTTGCAGCCCCAAACAGTTTTTCAACTTCCGTAGCCTTAGTAAGAAGATACTCCTGGCGCTCAAACTCTTTATGGTCAATTATCCCGGCATCAAGTGCAGATTCCAGGGCAAAGAGCACACCTCTGGTGTTATTGTGGTAGCCTGCATGCACCTCTACTTCAATAACAGGAATATCCGGATTTGCTTCGAGCACGGCTTCATGCATCTCCTCCCCAATGATCATACTGGCACAGGTTCCGACAACACCGAGGATCTTGGGGTCGAAAAGTTCGATGGATTTATTGATCAGCTCTACAAGCCTGTCGTGCCCTCCGAAAACAAAACAATTCTCATCAAGCCCTGTAGTGACGACATGTATGCCGTCTTCTTCGAGCAGCCTTGCATGCTTGAAAGAACAGCCAGGAGGGCCATGCAGGATAGCGACATCGACATTTAAGTCCCTCAGAGTATAAAGAGCCGCAACAATAGAACTCGGACGGGGGTGAATGATTGAGATTTCTTTTCCAGTCATGACAAATCCTCTTACAAATACTCTTAAAGATAATTTTGTTAATTACGTTCCTCTTATTCTGATAATATGGACTCTAATACGAGTTTCCTTCAGCCGTTTATCGTTTCCAACAGGATATGGACAACAGCCTTTAAGGATAGAATGATCGGGAAACAGGATACATTGGAATTTAATTCAGTAATGGAAACGAATACAGATTGGAAGAGCCTGTATAAAATTGTATCATAAAAATTCAGCTAAATATTCCACTAAAATGCTCCAGCCCAGGAGAAACATTTTGGGAATATTTTCAGGAGACAGCTAACGGAAGCATTTTACTGAAGAGAGTATGATATCGTCTTTCCCTGCAAACTCAGAAGCTTTCGATAGCCCTTCAGGAAGGCTGTCCGCATAAAGGACATTATTGGCAACTATTGCCTTCATCCGTTCTCCTACCAGGATAATCTGCCTGCATTTTGTATCGAATTTTTCCACAAAGCCCTGGACTGATGCAGGTGGCAGTCCCTCACAGACCTGAGAGGCTTCTTCTCCAAGTACAAGGATGATATCCCTTTTTTTCTCGTCCTTTTTTTTCAGGAGAGCATACTCAAGGGCTTTTTCGGCGGAAAGAATATCCATGCCCGAATTGGAATTATCTATAAGGGCTACACCATTCAGCTCTCTTTCCTGCATCCTGCCTGAGAGTCCTCTAAAACCCTCAAGTACCGCAACAACAGCTTCAGGCTCAACTGCCAGTTCGAGGGCTGCTGCAGATGCTGCTATGAAAGCGGTCTTATAAGCTGAAATATTATATCCCGAAAGCAGGGAAGCTGAGAATATTTCATCTCCTCTGTACATAAAGTGCAGTACGGAACCCGTAGAGCCTGAAGAATCTGAAGCGCCTGAAGAGCCTGAATATGCCGGACAAACTGGTAATTCCGATGGCTCCAGCGATACTGATGAGGCTGACAATTCCGAAGGCACCGAAGTCGCTAAAGGTGCTGAAGTCACTGAAGTCACTGACTGCGCTGAATTCGATACATTGCTGCAGCGTGTCTCCAGCGTAAAGTCTGGAGTCTTATCTAACCTTTCGAGAACTTCCGTATTTTCGAGAAATTCCGCATTAAAGGGGTCTTGGAAAGTTAAGACCTTTGCCTGACTCTCTTTTGCAGCTTTAAAGGCTTTTCCTGCTCCGGAATTAAGAAGGAGAGTACTTCCGGGTTTTGCATTCCTGACAAGCTGGAGTTTTGCCTCGCTTGCAAGGGCAGTATTTGATGCAATCCCGTAGTCAGGAGAAAGGGTTGTCAGGATCCCCAGGTCCGCAGTTCCGGTGCCTCCGATTGAAATTTCGAAGACGAAAAAATCCGGCCTATATCCTGCCTCAAAAACTTTGTCAACTGCAGTAAGAATGCTTCCTGGCGTTATGCTCAAACCTCTTGCGATAAGCGAAGAAATACCTCCTTTCCAGGCTTCGAGCCCCCTCGAAGTATGCAGCACTACCTCAAATTTTCTGGAGAGCATATCCGCAAGAAGTGACGCAGTGCTTGTCTTTGCTTTTACACCTGTAACCTCAACCGTTTTTATGCCTGAAAGCCTTGAATCGTATTTAAGGATTTTTCCGACGATCTCGTGGTGGGAAAAGATTGTTTTTCCTTGTTCTCTGGCCCTAGCAAGCATCGGATAGGCAAAATCCAGATGTACGGGTAC
>JADGNM010000060.1 GCA_017883485.1 Methanosarcina sp. | reverse complement strand
TGATAGAATTAACGCTCAGATTAACGAAAACCTTTAGAAATTTCAAGGAATATATAATCAAGCATTACCGAGCTCGTTACGAGGCAACGGGAATCTAGGGTGGATATGCAAGCCGGAAAATTAAAGGATAGCGAGATTCAGGGGGAGGGTAGAATCGAGACTCCTGAAAATAGTACTTCAAAAGATAGCGCTTCAAAAAATAGCAGATACGAAAAAACTTACATTATACTTGTGAGTATCTTTCTTGCGGCCATCCTCATTTACACATTTTATATCGGCCAGCTTCTCAGGGGATAACCTCTGAGCTCTGGCTTTAGCTTTAAGAGGTTACAACAGGTTAATTTGAGATGCGATTATGCGGTGATGTGCTTATATGCGGCATGTGCTTATTAGAGGCTTTCAAGTCTTTTCCGCGTTAATGAAACGGCTTCCCTGATTTTTTCATTATCAGGCTGCTGGATGAGCAAGTTCTCCTGTAAGGCCAGGGCTTTTTCAAGGTTCTGTTTAGCAGTATCTTTATTTTCAGGAGCCTGCTGCATGAGGCAACTTCCTAACTGGCTGAGCGCGACTGAGAGTTCGGCTTGATAGCCAACATTTTCGGGCTTTTCTTCGAAGAGCTTTTCGTAAATCTCGACTGATTCCTTAAGGATTTCGCATGCTCTTTCAAAGGAGCCTGTTACTATAAGGAAGGCGGCAAAGTTGTTGAGGTTATCTGCAGCATATGACCGGAAGACTGCGTTGTCCGGGTTCCGGGCTACGAGGTTGATATATATTTCACGGGCCCGGATGTAGCAGTCGGCAGCCCTATCGTTTTCGCCTTTCTCTCTAAGGAGGTTGCCGGTATTACTCAGGGTTGTGCCCATATAGTGCTGGTAGTCAGGATTTTCGGGGTCGGTTTTGAGGAGTTCCGTATCTGCCTCGAGGGCCTTTTCGTAAGTTTCGAGGGCGGCATCGTATTTCGATGCGGTAAAAAGAATGCCTCTGCGCGTGAAAAGAATATAATAAAGGGTGTCAGTTGACTTTTCTTTCCTTGCGGATTTCTCAGCTTTATCGAGGGTCTCAAGGGCTTTATCCAATTTGCCTTTCTTGATATAGGATACAGCACTGTGGATCTGCTTCAAAAGGAAAAGATTCTTTACCTTGCTTCTGGACATAAGAGAAAAATGCCCCTTGTTTTTTTAAATACCTGTCGATATCGATTTATGGATGGGAAGTCAAATAAGAGATAATATAGATTCTAATTTGTGGAAAATACTTAATGTATATATAGAGGATGTAGCATAAGTGAGTGAAAAGTTCCTGCAGATCAATTTCGAAGATCAACCTCTAAAATCAATTTCGAAGATCAATCTAGAAGATAAATCTTGAGTTACACTTCACAAATAAATTTTTAAACAGAAATTACAATAAGCAAATAGTATATAATAAGGGATTCTATATATTGTATATACAACTTTAGGTTAATTTTATATACAGTAAGTATATATAATTAGCCGCGGTATATATGGGGTTACAGTAACAAAGGCATTAGTTATTGTGACATCCGCTTTTTGCAATCATTTATCACTGAATCTGTTATTTTTTGGAAAGCGTCAAATATATGTATCAATCAGATAACTTCTATTTAATAACGTTCGAATATGTGAGCTAACCATGGTGTATAATAATAACAAAAAAATGTCCGGTAGGTCCATGACTGCGTCTGAGTCCGATAAAGTCACAGCCGATTCTGAAACTAAAAAAGGTATTGTCGGTACTGTTGAGCCTGAGCTCAACCATGATAAGGATGAAAATTATGATGTGAGTGAAGATGTTGATGTTGGCTTTTTATTTGAGGACACTTCTAATATAGAGGTTCCCAAACTTCTTATCGACCAGGTATTGGGACAGGAACATGCAGTGGAAGTCGTAAAAAAGGCAGCCAGCCAGAGACGGCACATCATGATGATAGGGACGCCGGGAACAGGTAAGTCCCTGCTTGCAAAAGCAATGGCAGAGCTTCTTCCTAAAGAAGAACTCAAAGATATCCTTGTATATCCTAACATGGAAGACCTTAACAACCCTAAAATCAGGGAGGTCCCTGCCGGTAAGGGCAGAGAAATTGTAATGGCTCACAAGATGGAGGCCAGGAAGAAAGCACAGGCACGAAATATGCTCATGATGCTCTTTGTTGTGGGCATTATCATCTATTCTTACTTTGTAGCCCAACTGCTCTGGGGTATAATTGCAGGCATCATGATCCTGATGTTAACCCGCCAATTCCTTCCTAAAGAGGAAATGATGATTCCGAAACTGGCGGTTTCGAATTACGATAAGGAGCACGCACCTTATATCGATGCAACCGGAGCTCATGCTGGAGCCCTGTTTGGAGATGTGAGGCACGACCCATTCCAGTCCGGAGGACTTGAAACTCCTGCCCACGACAGGGTGGAAGCCGGAGATATTCACAAAGCCCACAAAGGAGTGCTCTTTATAGATGAGATTAATACTCTCAGGCTGGAATCCCAGCAGAGTCTCCTGACTGCGCTTCAGGAAAAGGAATACCCGATTACCGGGCAGTCCGAGAGAAGTTCGGGTGCTCTTGTTAAGACAGAGCCTGTACCGTGCGACTTTATTATGGTCTCTGCAGGGAACCTGGATGCAGTGCAGAAAATGCACCCGGCGCTGAGGTCAAGAATAAAAGGTTACGGGTACGAAGTCTACATGCGAGACGCCATGGAAGATAATCCTGAAAACCGCAAGAAACTGGTTCGTTTTGTAGCCCAGGAAGTTGTTCGTGACGGGCACATCCCTCACTTTGACGAGGGTGCGGTGCAGGAAATAATCCGGGAAGCAAAAAGGCGGGCAGGTCGGAAGGGCCACCTTACTCTTAAGCTCCGTGACCTTGGCGGGCTTGTGCGTGTGGCAGGTGATATTGCCCATGCCGAAGGGGCTTCAATCACAACCTCAGAACACGTGCTTGCAGCAAAGAGGATTGCCAGGTCTATCGAACAGCAGCTCGCAGACAGATACCTGGAACAGCGCAAGGAATACGAGTCCTTTATGAGAAAAGGTTCTGCCGTGGGCAGGGTCAACGGGCTTGCAGTTATGGGAGGAGACTCAGGGATCGTCCTCCCCATCGTATCCGAAGTCACCCCTGCAATCTCCGGAGCCGAAGGACGTATTATTGCAACCGGCAAGCTCAAGACAATTGCAAAAGAAGCAGTGCAGAACGTCTCTGCCGTGATTAAGAACATGACAGGTACGGATATCTCGAGACACGACGTCCATATCCAGTTTGTAGGTACATACGAAGGTGTGGAAGGAGACAGCGCATCTGTTTCCATTGCAACAGCCGTCATATCTGCCATCGAAAAAATTCCTGTGGACCAGACTGTGGCAATGACAGGTTCTCTCTCTGTCAGGGGAGATGTGCTTCCTGTAGGCGGAGTTACCTATAAGATCGAGGCTGCAGCCCAGGCCGGCTTAAAGAAAGTCATCATCCCGAAAGCAAACGAGGCAGACGTTCTTATCGAAAAGGCATACAGGGAAAAGATTCAGATTATTCCTGTTTCCTCTATTGCGGAGGTAATGGAACACAGCCTTGTGGGCCCGAGAAAGAACCCGATTATTGAAAGACTCAAAAACATTACAAAGCTCAGTTTCGATATTCCTGAAGTCTCACCTGCCGTACAGGGCAAAAATATTTTTGTGTGCAGGAACTGATCATGGCAGGCTTTATGCAGGACATTAAATTTTATGACTGCAGGATAGTGGAGGGCAGTTCCACCTCTATCATCCTTGATAACGGAAAGATTGAGGAAATTTCAAAAAACTTCACACGGGGAGCTGGGGTACGGGCTCTATGTGGAGGTTCCTGGGGCTATACTGCAGTAGAAGGGGAAATTGACCTTAAACAGGGAGTCGAAGCTGCCTCAAAACTCGCTTTTTCTATGAATAAGAATACCCCAAAAGAGGCTATAGAACTTGCAGCCGTGAGTTCTCCGGAAATAAAAGATCTTCCTGAAATCAAGATCGACCCGAGAAATATTGCAATCGAGGATAAAGTCGACCTTTTAAAGGATATTGAAGCTAATGCACAGGTCAAAGGAGTCAACAGTACAAAAGTAATGTACCTGGAATCCGAATTCAAAATCGAATACCGGAATTCGGATGGGCTGGAGTGCGCATATGAACTTTTGAACGTCGGTTTTGCCGTTTCTGCAGTGGCTTCGGAGAACGGCGTATACCAGGCAGGCAGAGAAAGCCGCTTTGGATATGGCTATGAGCTTTTTGAAAAAGAAAATGTTATGGAGCTCGCAGGCAAGGCAGGGAACACTGCAGTCGAACTCCTCAAGGCTAAGACCCCTAAAGGTGGGGAAATGCCTGTGCTGCTTGACCAGGAGCTGGCCGGGGTCTTTGCACACGAAGCCGTTGGGCATGCATCTGAAGCCGACCTTGTCCTTGAAGGAGATTCCATTCTTGAGAACAGGATAGGAGAACAAATAGCATCTCCCCTTGTTACGATCGTTGATGACCCTACTCTGCATGAGTTTGGATATTATCCTTTTGACGCCGAAGGAGTGCAGTCGAGAAGGACAGAAATAATCAGAGACGGAATCTTCAATTCTTATCTTCACTCCAGGGAAACGGCTGCCAAACTCGGGGGAATACCCGGGAACTGCAGGGCTCAGGGATATTCCATGCCGGTTGTCAGGATGAGCAATACCTTCGTAGATAACGGGAAAGCAAAGTTTGAAGAAATGCTTGAAGAAATCAGGGATGGAATGTATTTGATCGGCTCCAGAGGCGGACAGGTGAATACTGGGGAAGGAATTTTCCAGTTCAATGCCGAAAAGGGGTATCTTATAAAAGACGGAGAACTTACTGAGCTTATAAGAGATGTTTCTCTCTCCGGTAAAACCCTTGAGATCCTTAACCATATAACCCTTGTGGGTAATGACCTTAAGATGACTGCAGGCAGATGCGGAAAAGCAGGACAGCTTGCTCCTGTGTCAGACGGCTCCCCCCATCTTGCTATCTCGAAGGTCCTTGTCGGAGGTGCCTGACTATGTATGAGCTTGCAAGAAAAGCACTGCTGATGGCAGAAAAAGCAGGTGCTGAAGAAGCTGAGATCTATTACGCTTCAAGTCACTCCACAGGTGTGAATTTCAAGAAGGATTCCCTTGACAATGCAAGAGATCGTTTCTCGGAAGGCATTGGAATCCGGGCTGTAGTAAACGGAGCAGTTGGCTTTGCCAGCACGAATTCTGCACGCGAACTCGAAAATACTGTTGAAGTTGCAGTCGCCGAAGCCAGAGTCCGGGAAAGTGATCCTGACTGGACGGGCCTCCCTTCTAATGGAAAATACCCAGTCGTTTCAGGAATCTTCGATAAAAAAGTCGAGACCCTTGAGCTTGAAGAGTGTATAGGCTATGCAATGGCCCTGGTTGAGGGCACAACAGAATTGCCAGGCACGCTTCCAACCTCGGGAGGCTTTACCCGTGCAAAGGCCAGGCAGCTTATCCTGAACACAAACGGAATAGAAATTGAAGAAGAATCCACAGCAGTTTCCGGTTTTGTAGATGTTATTACAATAAATGGGGACACTTCAACTGCCTATGATTTTGCTATTTCCCGTTCTCTTGATATTGACTTTTTTGCTCTCGGAAAAAATGCATCCGAGCTTGCCCTGAAGTCCAGCGACGGAATAAAAATCGAACCCCAAAAGACTGATGTGATTTTCCATCCTTTTGCCTTCTCAGATATTCTCGAAGAGGCTCTTGCCCCATCCATTGATTCGGATAATGTTCAGAAAAGAAGGTCAGGCCTGATAGATAAACTCGGGGAAGAACTGGCAGTTCCCGAACTCTCTATCTACGACGATGGGCTGTTTGAAGCAGGGATTGAGACATCAGCCTCCGATGACGAGGGTATCCCTTCACAGCGGACGACTGTAATTGAGAAAGGTGTACTTAAGACTTATCTATATGACACTTACACTGCAGGAAAAGCAGGCGTAAATAGCACAGGAAATGGCTCCAGGTCTTCATATATGAGTCCTCCCGCAGTAGGGCTCAGGAATTTCATTATCGATTATCCCGAGACGGATATTATTGCTGACACGCGGTCCGGAATTTTTGTAAATACGGTCATCGGTGCCCATACGGCAAACTCTATTTCCGGGGATTTTTCAGTTGAAGCCAGAAACGCTTTTACAATCAAGGACGGAGCTCTTGACAAGCCTATAAAGTCTCTTATGATTTCGGGCAATGCGTTTGAACTCCTGAAGAACATCACAGGTGCAGGCCTGGATGTCAGGAAAGTCGGAGGAATAATTACACCTTCAATTCGGATTTCGGATTTGAGTGTGATCGGGTAAGCTTCTTTAATTTTGAATACTCATTAAATTTTTTAATATTTTTATTCCCGATTTTTAATTTCTAATTTCGATTTTTTTCCTAAAAAGTCTGGAACCTCTTCTCTTAAAATAATAGCAGTTATTTACCTGTCCTGGTATCTTTTCCCCTTACAACAAGTACTGCTTTTCTCGAGTGCCTGACCACATTTTCGGCAACGCTACCTAACAAGAACCTTTCAATTGCGTTTTTTCCATGTGTGCCCATGACAATAAGGTCAATATCATTTCTTTCTGCGAAATCGACAATCTCATGCGCAGGGCTTCCTTCAAGGATTACGGATTCTACCTCAACAATCTTGTCTCTTCCGGAAGTCTCCACATAAGCAGTCGCTTCTTTGCCTTCAGTCCTGAAGTAATCAAAGAAAGACTTTTCCAATTCCACATTTTTCGGATAGGGCATCGAGAACTCATCATTTGCCATCACGTACACAGCATAGAGCTTTGCTCCGCTCAGCTTTGCAATTTCAATTGCTGTAGCAACCGCTCTCCTGACTTGTTCCGAACCGTCGGTTGCAATCATTATCTTTCTGTAAATACTGCTGCTCATACTTGACTTCCTTATTTTCTTTTAAAGTCGTTATATATTGACAGGACAATACTCCTATAAAAAGCGTCGTATATCATAAAATATGTCTTTTAAGCTACCTGGTAGTGGAAAATTTCTTATTTCACCAATAAACCACGTTGATTAGTAGAAGTTAATGGTCTTTTTGGGGATAATTTCAGAGCATCTTGTTCCTAGGACCTCTTCTATCTCGCAAAAAACAAGAGCGTGTGTGGGACAAGCCTCTACGCAGGCAGGCGTCTCCCTGCCCTCGCAGAGGTCGCATTTTATTCCGGCATCTATTTGTCTGCTGATTACTCCACGGTTGGAGGCCATAGAACTGGTCCAGCAGCCTATAACCAGAATTAGCCGATATAGAGGTAAAAAACGAGGGCAGACCATCGAACAGGTCCAGCAGTCCACGCAGCGCTCCGGGCTGAAGCGCACAAAGCTATTAGTTTCGTCCAGGGAAAGAGCTTGGGCGGGGCAAACCGAAACGCAAGGGGCATCCTCACAGTGACGGCAGGTTATAGGAATTGAGATTTCAAGATTAGGTGTACACTCCACATTGATTCGTTTTTTGGGAGCTGGCTGCTCTCCTAAAGCTGAAAAGAGATTTTTGCTTTTTGAATGGGCAACAGTACAGGCAATCTCACAGGAGCGGCAGCCTGTGCAACGTTCGGGCCGGATTAGTAAATCTTTCATTGCATCACCTGCCTCAGCTCAAGCCCAGTGACATCCTTTTTCCGTCAATATGCCTTATTATCAGGTCTGCGGCTTTAAAGGGATCAGGCTCGACTGCAAAGCTTGCTCCAATAACTTCATTTAAATCTTTTGTCAGAAGGGCTGTCACTGCCTGACTTCCAAGGACCGGCGGGACCGTACCCAAAACCGTGAACACGCCTGAAGAAACTACGTAAGCCCCAATACTGACTGCTTTTTCACTCATCCACTCAGGAGCCGCTCCTGCTGCCGGAAGATCGCTTATGTCCACACCCAGCCGATTTGCGAGCCCCGATGCAAGCACAAGAATCCGACTGATATCAACACAGGAACCCATATGAAGGACAGGAGGTATGCCAAGGGCTTTACAGACGGCTTTCAGCCCGTCGCCGGCAAGCTCGGAAGCTTCAGGCATAAGAAGCCCGGCTTCGGCACAGGCAATCGCATTGCAGCCGGTTGTGACCACAAGCACGTTGTTTTTGATAAGTTCTTTAACAAGGTTTACGTGCCCGAAATTGTGAGTTATTTTTACGTTATTGCATCCGACAACCGCGCCTATTCCGCGAACTGCCCCGCTTTTTATCGCCTCGATGAGAGGGTCAGGAGTTCCTCCGAGCGCATTGAGTATCGCTTCTGGACTAAAACCTACCATACAATCCTGCTTTTCCTCCGGGATATTTACCTTTCCAGGATTTCGGTTCGGGAAGTTTTCTACGGCCTTTTTTACAATATCTTTTGCAGTTTCGTAAGCCCCCTCTTCATGGAATTCCATTCTCACAGTGTTGGGAAAATCAGCTTTTGGGGAAGTGGATATGAATTTTGTGTGATAGCAGCCTGTGAGTTCTCCAAGAGCCGGCATAATGCACTGGACGTCTACAACCATAGCTTCAACTGCGCCGGTAATTACTGCCAGTTCCTGCTGAAGGAAGTTCCCTGCTATGGGGGTCCCGTTGCGCATTAGGGTTTCGTTGCCTGTACAGCAGATCCCTGCAACGTTTATGCCTGCTGCACCCTTTTCCTCTGCAAGTTTAAGAAGCTCGGGGTCTTCTGCGGCCTCTACAATCATCTCCGAAAGAATGGGCTCATGCCCGTGAACGATTACGTTTACTTTATCCCTGGAGAGTACTCCCAGATTTACCGTGCTCATCTTTGGCTGCGGGGTTCCGAAGAGTATGTCCTGGACGTCAGTTGCAATCATCGAGCCTCCCCAGCCATCCGATAGTCCGGTACGCAGTCCCTGCAGAAGGATGTGAGTCGCATTGTTGTCGACACCCATATTGGTCCTGTGCATACATTCCACGATTTCCCTATCAATTCCCCTGGGCACTATTCCAAGCTCGGTCCAGAGTTTGAGCCTTGAGTTTGGAGCTCGCCTGGTATGACGGAGAAAGCCGTTCTGCTTTCCAAACTCAAGAAGCAGTGCGTCTGCGAGCTCGGACCCTACTTTCTCAAGGCTTTTTCCCTCTGCAGGAATTCCATATTCAGCAGCAAGAGATAGCAGCTTTGCTTCGTCTTTTATCCTGTAACTTCCGGTCTCTCCTTCGCTCGCCTTCTTAAAGGTAAGCACTACGTCCCTGGCATGGTCTGAGTGAGCTGCCGCACCTGCTGCAATTGTCCTCAGGAGATTTCTTGCAACAATGATGTCTGCAGTAGCGCCGCAAATCCCCTTTTTAGCCCCTTCCCCGAAAGGATCTATCCTGCAGGGGCCCATATTGCAATTCCGGCAGCAAATTCCAAGTTGCCCGAAACTGCACTGCGGCAGTTGTTTTTCATAACGATCCCAGGCAGTCTCTATTCCTAGTTGTTCAGCTTTCAGAAGTATGGTCTGGCTGGCAGGGTCAATACTTCTCTCATATGCTTTCTGGAGCATTATCTGGCTGTCTGAGTCAATGTTCCTGTCATCCACTTGCTGTTCCATTTCACATCCCACATTTTACTTTATGAAATTAATCTGGAGTCGCGGTTTCATGTTTTGAATAATGAGTCCATGGATCTGTGATCTAGTCCATGTATCTGTGACCTTAAAATAAGAGAGTTCAAATCCAAATAGGCCACAAAAATCGCAAATTTGATCATTAACTCACGGACGCGACCAAGTATCAGAGACCGTCTTAAAATTCAAATCATTCTACAATTGGATAATATCAAAGATGACTCCAAGTTCAGATCGTAAATTAATCAGTACATTAGACGTTATGGCTCAGTTAACATTTTTGATTTAAGGGTTTAGTGCTATCGTTTTTCGGTTCAAATTCATGAGTTCCATCCCAATTGTGGGATCAAGTTTAATTTTAAGAACGCTCTCAGATAACACCCTTATATATCAACAACTTCATAACTGTGGCATAAAGTACCTAAACCATTCAAATATTTAAATATTTCTAATTTATATGAAAAATCCCAATAAAAAAATACTTTTTGCTATTTATTTGATTCATTTTTAATATTTATTTCTGTTTTTCTAAAATACACCTATTTTAATCATCATATAGTGACATTTCTGACAGTTTGACATGAAGGCGGGAAGTCCCCTTCCTCGGAGGCTATCAAGCCGACAGGTGGGGGATGAAAGCCGTCAACCTCAACAAAGTAAGTTTAACAGAAAACTATCTATTCTTTAAAACCTTATAATAAGTTATGCTCAAAGCCTACAAATACCGAATTTACCCAACAAAAAACCAAGAAGAATTCATAAAAGTTCATTTTGGTG
>JADGNM010000059.1 GCA_017883485.1 Methanosarcina sp. | reverse complement strand
ACAAAAATTCGAAGGTTAATTGGCAATTCACAACAGATGATGCCAGGATAAAATTATCACGTCTTTATCCGACACTTGAGGATTGACTCGACACTAGTGTACCTACAGGGAAATTAACGAAGCTATTCTGTATCCAGCCTCCTAAGACATATCTTAGGATAGCACCTATAAAGCCGCCTATACCTACTAATAAAAGTGTATACACATAAAAGCCTCAACAGTTGTGTAGAAGTCATCAGCATAAGCGGTTTAGACTTAAGAGTCCAGGCGGACTTCATCACCTATAGGACACCTCTCTCCTGTGATTAAATAAATAATTTACGCAACTATAATACACTTAATATGTGAACTGATGTCTTTTATACACCGATTACGAATCATTTTACTTGTTTTGTTTCTATGTCTATTTACAATTATTATTCTTTGTTTATGACTCATTAGTTCAATCGATAGAAATTACATTCTTTATATAATCAGACTAATAGTATTTGCATTATACCATAAAAACGTAAACACACACAATTAGAGTGGTTTAAACAATTAAAGGAGTGATTCGACGACTGTTGTAGAGGATTTACATGAGGTAGTAAAGAAATTATCTTGCGGAAAAAATTCAACTGCGTTGGTCGATGAGTACAACAATGCAATTGCTATCCTGAGTGATCAGAAGTTGATGACCAGTGGAAGATTCCCTGATGTAATCACAGACCTGCGAGCAGTTATCCAGTTTGAGCAGGACTATGGTAATTCTGATACATTAAAAATTCAAGAATATATGGCTGCAATAGCAAAACTCGAAAATGCAAGTATCTGATAAATGAGTGAGTATAGTCTGAAAGATGGATTAAATTAAAAAAGCAGTGAATTAAATATACTTTTGTTCAAAAGGTTTCGTTACGACAAAAGAGTTATGTGGGGTTGATTGGTAAAGTAAAATAAAAGGTTGAACCTTTTACCCAGTTCAGATTCTACCCATATACGTCCACAATGTCGCTCAACAATTTTCTTACAAACTGCTAGCCCTATGCCTGTACCAGGGTATTCTTCCTTTTTGTGCAGTCTTTTAAAAACTTCAAAGATTTTCTCGTAATATTGCGGATCAATTCCAATTCCATTATCCTGCACTGAAAAGACCCATTCTTTCGCTTTTCTTTTACCGATTTGCCCAAAATTATCCATCAGAAATGGACTTTTAATTACCGTCGTATTGAGAAAATAGATGGCATTTTTTGTACATGTGGAAATGGGATTAATCCGATCAGAGCTTCAGTTTTTTGAAAAATTCATTAAGCCCGGAGTAAGGATAGGTATTTACAATATCCTCTTTTTCGAGCCACCCTCTCCTCGCCTGTCCGAGACCGTACCGCATAAAAGCAAGGTCTGAAGTAGAGTGGCTGTCCGAAGAAATGGAAAACTTAATGTCGAAAGCTTTTGCACGCAGGATAAGTTCATCGTCAAGGTCAAGTCTTGAAGGTTGGCTGTTGATCTCCAGAATCTTCCTGTTTGCAGCTGCCGCTTCAAAAACTTTTTCAAAATTAACTTCATAGCCTTCCCTTTTTCCGATCAGCCTGCCCGAGGGATGTGAAAGGATATCAAGGCACCTATTTTCCAGAGCAATAACTATCCTTTCTGTCATCTTTCTCTCAGGAGCCAAAAAGCCTGAATGCACCGCCCCTACAACGACATCGAGCTCTTTCAGGATTTCTTCAGGATAGTCCAGACTTCCGTCTCTCAGAATTTCAACTTCAGAACCTTTCAGGATTTTTATCTTAAAATTTTTTGAAATTTCATCGATTCCTTTCCATTGATCTTTTAGTGTTTCAATTTCCATGCCATTGGCTATTCTCTGGGAACGGGAGTGATCGGTTATTGCGATGTATTCATAGCCAAGAGCTTCTGCTCTCCCTACCATGGCTTCAAGACTTCCCTGTCCTTCACTATAGCTTGTATGTATGTGGAGGTCTCCCCTTATGTCTCCAGCCTCTACAAGTTTCGGGAGGGCGCTTTCTGCGGCGGCTTTTATTTCTTCCCTATTTTCCCGAAGCTCCGGAGGTATGCAGGCAAGGCCAAGCTTATTATAAACTTCCTCTTCGCTTTTGCCTGCAACTTGCTCTCCTGAATCCTTTGAGTACAGCCCGTATTCTGAAAGCTTGTAACCTTCTCTGATGGCAATATTTCTAAGCTCTATATTGTGCTCCTTTGAGCCAGTAAAGTACTGAAGAGCTGCTCCGTAACTTTCGGGTGGGACCACCCTCAAGTCAATGGAAGTTCCTTCTTTCAGAATCACACTGCTTTTTGTGCTGCCTTTCAGCATAACCTGCTCAACTTCAGGAAGGGAAACAAAAGCATCCATTACTTTTAGTACCTCTTTTTCCCCTTCTGCTTCTGCCAGGATATCAATATCCCCAATTGTTTCTTTCATCCTGCGGAGGGAACCTGTATAGATTATCTTCGAGAGGTCTATTTTACATGTACTCTTGCATCTGGCTTTCAAGGCTGCTATAATCTCCTCTGCAAGTGGAAGTGCCTTTCCGAGACTCATCCGGTCATGGCCTTTCTCATATTGCTCAACTGCCTTTGCGAGATTTTCTTCGGTTTTTTCTCCGAAACCTTCAAGCCTCTTGATTTTGTGGGCCTGGATTGCATTTTCAAGATCCGAGAGAGTCTTAATCCCAAGGGCATCGGCAAGTTTTTTCATTTTCTTTGCCCCAAGCCCCCTGATTTCCATAAGTTCCACAGTACCTGAAGGGGCTTTTTCCTTAAGTTTTTCAAATTTTTCTACCTTACCCGTTTCAAGGTACTCGGCAATGTGAGCGGCAATAGATTCCCCCACACCTGGAATTTCGGTCAGCCCCTCTTTTCCTTTTCTTTCATATGTTTTTTCAACGTCTTCGCCAAGGTTTTCGATCATCTGGGCCGCCTTCCTGTAAGCTCGTGGTTTCCACTCTACCTGCTGGTATTCAAGAATGTCAGCAGCTTCATAAAGCAACTCGGCAATCTCGCGATTTTTCAACGACTTCCCCCTTCCTCGTTTACTTCTCCTCTTCTATTTTTTATTTTTTATGCTACCTTCATTTCTTTCTTGTTCTACCTTTCCCTTCTACTCTTTTCTTTTCCCGAGAAACTTCATGTCCTTTCTTTCAAGTCCTTTCTTTCAATTCCCTTATCTCTTTAACCGTCGTAGCTTCATAGGGTCCTTTGTCACGCCTAATACGTAAAAAACGCGGAAAACGCAGTGCAAGCCCTGTTTCTCCCTTTCCCTCTCCAGCAGTATGTCCCGGGCTTTCCGTGATTTCCATACCAAGAACTTCAATAACTTTAGCAGGCTCGATGAAAATATCTGGAAGCATTCTATTCTTTATGACGACGTTCTTTGGGATCTCCGGTACAATATGTCCTGAAATCAGGTTGTCAATTTCTTTTGCGTCCTCATCCGTGAATCCGGTGCCTACTTTGGTAAAGGTCTCAAAGCGCTGTTCTTCCTGGTTGAGGGCTGCGCAGAGGAGAGCTCCGAACGAGCCTTTCCTTCTTCCTCTCCCGTAATACTTTCCGACAATTACAAGATCAAAGGTCTCTCTCATTCCTTTCGCATATTCTGCTTTCCATTTGAGCCAGAACCAGCTCCTTTTTCCGGCCTCGTAAATAGAATCATTGTCCATAGACTTAATTACGATTCCTTCAAGCTTTTTTTCAAGGGCGTCATTAAAAAATTCCTCGATTTCCTCAAGGCTTTCGGTAACTTTTCTTTTAGCCAGGCGGATAATCCCTGATTCCTTTACCTGCTCTTCAAGCAGAGACCTCCTTTTGGGGTAGGGTTCTTTTAGGAGAGATTTTCCTTCAAGAAAGAGAATATCGAAAAAGAATACGGCAACAGGGAGTATTTCAGTATACTTTTCAACCTCATACTTTCTACGCCTTTGCATAAGTTTCTGGAAAGGGTGAAACTCTTCTGTCGAGTCTTCTCCCTTCTGGACATATGCTATTATTTCCCCATCAATAATTACCTTGTCCACAGGGATATTCTTCCTGATAGCCTCGACGATATCCGGGTACTGGGAGGTTATGTTCTCAAGCCTTCGAGAAAAGGCCTGTATTTCATTTCCGTTTTTGTGGATCTGTACTCTTTCTCCGTCATATTTTTCTTCAGCAGCCTTTTCTCCTGGAATTCTTTTTTCAAGCTCTTCAAAATATTCCACACGCTGGGCAAGCATTGACTTGACAGGTCTGCCCAGCCTTATGGAGAAATGCCCCAATTCCCCAGGCCCATACCTGGCAAGGGCTTCTGCAAGCTCTCCGATGTCAGTGCAAACACTGTAGCTCTCTTTGATTCTTCCCAGATATTTTTTGTCTCCTGCAAAGGCAATAGAAAATGCCTCGAGCAAAAACTGGTCCCCAAATCCCAGCCTCAGCTTTCCGAGGGTGATTCTGAGGATATATTTGCCTTCTTCAGGCCTGGCCCGCTGCAAGATTTCGGAAAGGAGCCTGATCTTTTCATCCTGACTTCCTTTTCCTGTGGCTTTTTTTATTTCGTTGAGCCTGCTGAAGACATCCTCAATTGTCAGGGAATTTCCTTCTCCCTTCCGGTTCAGTTCAAATGCAACATCCCCAAGGTCCCCTGTCCTTGCATACCTTTCTTTAACTTCCTCTTCGGAAACTCCGTATGCCCCTGCAATAGCTTTTAAAGCAAGCTTATCCCCCATTCCGAGCGTAGGATTCTCAAAGGCAGGGCCTATACTCCCGAGAAAAAGATATGCACTATCCCTTACTTCCTTTCCTTCAAGTCCTAAAAATAAATCAGCAATTTTCCTGACTATCTCTTTATGGGATGCTATCTTCTCAAGCTCTTCAAAAACCTCAGCAAGCTCCATAAACTGAGCCATATAACTCTCCACGAAAAAACGTTTTGAGATTTTCCTTAATATTATTATTCCTTACCCGGTCTTTATAGCTTGCATTCTCAATTTGACATGAAAGTCTTCAAGTACTTTCATTCACAATTTCTTTGCTGGAACAAAGATTGTCCTGATTATGGAGTTAATAATCAAGGGATATAGTCCTAAAAGAAAGATAAGGTAAAATACACCGATTAGAAAATAATTGACTTTAATTAAAAACACAGTAATCGACAGCGCAATTTTGATTTCAAGACTTTTCCTCTTCGTTTTCAGGAATTTCTTCTCTGTTTTCAAGACATTTTAGGGCTTCAAGCTTTTTCTTTGCGTCTACCATGCCAGGATAAAGGCGGAGAATCTCATCGAAAACCCTTATTGCTTCTGCATACCTTTCCATTTTTCCGAGGATAACTCCTATGTAATTCATGGACTGCACATCTCGAGGGTTTATCCTGAGCAGCCTGTCAAATATTTGCAGAGCTTCTTCATAATCCCCGAGCTTGGCAAGGGAGATGCCGAGATATCTCAGAGACTGCTCGTGACTGGGGTCGAGGGCAATGGTCTCGCTAAATGCTTTGCATGCAATCTCATAAAGTTTCTGTTTGAAACAGACCACTCCTACATTATAGATCGCCTTGATGTTCTCAGGATCCTTTTCCAGCACGAGGTCAAAAGTTTTCAGGGCTTCCCTGTACAGCTCGAGTTTGCAGAAGGCAATTCCCTTATAGTTCAGGGCATCGAGATTATCAGGGGAGAAATCAAGTATGCGGTCAAAATAGCTCAGGGATTCCTTAGTCCTATCAAGCTTGATAAGGGTAGTTGCTGCGTTGTAGAAGGCTTCTTCATCCCCTGGATTAAAAAGTGCGGCTTTTTCGAAAGCTATCAGGGCTTCCTTGGAGTTATTGAGTTCTAGGAGGCAGAGTCCAAGATAATTCAGGATTTCCGGGTCTTCGGGAGCAGGTTCCAGTAGCATTTCAAAAGCTTCGACAGCATCCGCATATCTCCCAAGGTTAAAAAGCACGCGAGCCCTCTGACGAAGTGCTTCCCTGTGTGTGGGTGCTTGCTCCAGAATCATGTCAAAAGCTATCAGGGCTTTTTCATAGTCCTGAAATTCAATTTTAGCAATCCCTAGTCTGTAACAGGCTTCCAGACAGTCCGGAAAATCCGGAGCAAGAAAGAGCATCTTTTCCAGGTCCCTGGAAGCTTCCTTAAAGCGCAGGAGCTTGAAATTGGCTGTTGAGCGGCTGTAAAGAGCATTTACGTTCTTAGGGTTCAGGATCAGGACCGAATTAAAGGACTGGCGGGCTTCTTCGTATCTGTTCTGTCCGAGGAGGGAAAGCCCCTTTTGCTCCCAGGCTGCTTCCAGGGTAGAATCGAGTTCAAGTACCCTTTCAAAAGCTCCTACTGCATTATGGTGCTGCCCAAGCCCTCTGAAGGCAAGTCCTTTGACGTACCATACCTCTGTAGCCCCTGGTTTCTTCTCAAGGATTTTCTCAAAAACCTCAAGGGCTTCTTCATAGGATTCAGTTTTGAGATAGGAAAGCCCTAACTTTATCCAGTCGTCTTCGGTCTCGTAATCATTTAGTCCATAATCTTCTACCTGATCTTTTTGGATAGCTTCTTCGAAGGCTTCAATGGCTTCTGCATATTTTCCCAGAGAAAAGAGAATGAGCCCTATCCTGTACCATGCTTTCTTAAGTTCAGGATAAAATGAAAGAAGTTCAGAAAATATCTCAAGAGCTTCTTCCAGTCTACCGAGTTCGAGAAGTACGACTCCTTTATTATAAATCACCTCTTTCGAAGCTGATTCGCTCGCTGTAAGTTTTCCAAGTGGTAACAGTGCCTCTTCATATTTTCCAAGTTCTATCAGGGAGGAAGCAAACTTTTCCAGCAGTTCTTCAGAAGCCCGATAGTTTTCTTCTGAGTTTCCTTCCAGGTTTTTTTCTTCAATTCCTTCTACACTCTCCCCATCATCTACATTCTCTCCTCCGTTTTCTCTGTCAAAGTTTTCAACTGCAAATTCAAGGAGAGAATTGACTGCCGAAACAGTTTCTTCTGCCCTTCCGAGTTCGAAGAGGGCAAGGGCCTTTTTACGCAGAATCTCGGGATCAGGTAATGTGGTTTCAAGGACGATATCAAAGGCTTTTACCGCTTTTTCATACTCCTTGATTTCAAAGCAGGAAATCCCGGTATAATACTGAAGATCCGGCTTCTGGCAGCCCAGGTCAAGGGCATTTTCAAAAGAAACCAGGGCTTCTTCAAAGTTGCCCAGCCTGAAACAGGCAACAGCTCTGCAGTAGTGCAGATCATCTTTTTCCGGGCAGTGTTCAAGTGCTGCTTTAAACGCCTCAACTGCCTCCTCATATTCATTTAGTTCTAAATGAGCGTAGCCTTTCTGTTCAAGGGCCTGCGCGCAGTCGGGTTTCAGTTCAAGGACATAATCGAAAATAGCTGACGCCTCCTGAGTATTCCCAAGGGCTTTTAAAGCAAGTCCCATTTTGAATAAGGCTGTGCCCAGGTGTGCAAAGGCTTCAGAATGGGACGGATCTGTTTCAAGGACTCTCTTGAAGCCTGAAGCAGCTTCTTCATATTTTTCTGACCGCAGTAGAGAGAGACTCCTCATGTAAATAGCATCAAGGTTATTGGGATCGGTTTTGAGTACTGTCTCAAAAGCTCTTACTGCATCCTCAAAATTTCTTAATTCAAAGCAGGAAAGACCTAGCTGGTAACAGGCATCCTGAAATGCAGGATCAATTTCCACAGCATTATTAAAATCCCTGACTGCCTCTTCATATTGCTTCAGTTTTAAATGGGACATTCCCCTTAAGTACCAGGCTTCTTTAGACTTCGGTTTTTGGCAGATTACACGCTCAAAAGCCTGCAGGGCCGTTTCAAATTTTCCAAGTTCCAGTGCAAGTTTTCCTGTTCTGCACTGGATTTCCAAATCCTTGGGATTCTTTTTAGCAAAATTGTCAAAAGTTTCCAGAGCTTCTTCTTTCTTTCCAAGTTCCAGCTGTGCAATCCCTACGCTGTATAAGAAGAGATCGGGATAATCTGGATTGAGAGAGAGGACATTTTTAAAGCATTCAAGGGCAGCTTCCTGTTTTCCTAATTTGAGCAGGGATATTCCCCTGTTATAAGTAGAATCGAGATCTCTCGGATTTGCTTTAAGGACTTCGGCAAAAGCTTCTTCTGCCTTTTCATAATCTTCGGCAGCCAGTAAAATAAGCCCTTTGTTCCTCCAGGCGTCCTCAAGATCAGGCCTGAGTTTGATGGCTTCCCCAAAAGCTTCCAGGGCTTCCGCTGTCTTCCCAAGCTTTCCGAGCACTATCCCTTTTTTATTCCAGCCCGTCTCCAGAAAGGGGTTCAGCCTCAAACCTCCTTCAAAGGCAAGAAGTGCCTCTTCATAGCGTTTCAGGGAATAGAGTGCAAAACCTTTATTCATCCAGCAGACTTCGCATTCGGGTTTTAATTCCACAGCCTTATCAAGAGCTTCCAGGGCATCCCCATATTTTCCACTGTCAAGGAAAATTCGACCCTGCTGAAGCCAGAGATTATAGTTTTCGGGTTCTTTTTCAAGGCTCTTTCCAAGAGACTCAAGGGCTTCTTCAAAGCGGCCTAATTCAATAAGCAATGTGCCCCTTAACTTCTGGGCTTCGGCAAAGTCGGAAAGGTATTCAAGCATGGAGTCAAAGGCTTTGAGGGCCTCTTCGTATTTTCCTATTCTGGCAAGTAGCCGGCCCTGCTGAAACCAGGCATCTCCATGGGCAGGGTCAAGTTCGGTAACCCTGGAAAAAGACCGGGAAGCTTCCTCAAAGCGCTGCAGTTTCAGAAGAGCAAGAGCCCTGTTGTACCAGAATTCCTTCATTTCGGGATAAACTTTAAGTACCGAATCAAAAGCTTCCAGGGCTTCCTCATAGACCTCGAGTTTCATAAGAGCAAAGCATTTGGAGTTCCAGGCTTCGAAGTAGCTGGGGTCAAGGCGGATGGCTTCTTCAAAAGCGTCAATCGCTTCATTTAGCCTGAGCAGCTGGATCAGAGCAAGACCTTTCCTGAGCCAGATTTCTTTATTCCCGGAATTGACTTTCAGTATATTCGAAAAAGTTTTTCCAGCATCCTCATAGCGAGAGAGTTCGTTTAAAAGAATCCCTCTGGTATAGAGCGCAGTCTCACTGTCAGGAACCTTTCTTAAAAAAGCATCAATACATTCCAGAGCCTCTTCGTATTTTCCAAGTTTTGCCAGTGAAAGAGCTTTTTGCTCCAGGGCAGCTAAATACCCCGGATTTTCCTGAATTAAAAGATTAAAGCATTCAATGGCTTTTCCATATTCCTCAAGCTTTGCAAAAACCAGGCCTTTTGCATAGCAGGCTTCTGTATCTTTGGGATTGGTCTCAAGTGCATGCACGAAGCTTTCCAGAGCTTCTTCGTACCTGCCTGCTTTTCCGGCTGCTACTCCAATTGCATACCAGGCAGCTCCGCATCCGGGTTCAAGTTTAAGTGCATTTTCAAAGCAGAGGGTAGAAGCTTCGTTTCTTCCCAGTTCGGCAAGTATAAGCCCTTTCCGGTACCAGGTTTTCCCAGAATCCGGGCTAACCTCAAGCGCTTTATCGCAGGCTTCCAGGGCTTCTTCGAGCCTTCCGAGAGCTGCCAGAACGGTTCCTCTTTTATACAGGGCACTGGAGTTTCCTGGTTCTAACTGCAAGACTTGATCAAAAGAATTGAGGGCTTCTCCGGGTTTTTTAATTTCCATCAGGGCAAGGCCCTTATAAAAAAGGGCTCCTGTATGCCCGGGATTTTTTTCCAGAATTCTGTTGAAAACAAAAATTGATTTTTCATACCTTTTGTGTTTGACCAGGTCAAGGCCTCGTTGAAAGGCTTCATCGTAACTGATAAATAATTCCTCCAATCCCTTTCTCTTAAAATTCTTCCTGCAGGTCCATAAATCCGATTAAATGTATAAAATCTGATATTAAATTACTATATATCTCACTTGCTGGGCGATATAATGGGCCTCATAAAGGCCTGACTTTCTATAAGTTTTCCGGAACAGTCTCCGGAACGATTTTCAGAACAATCTTCCTTGCGTTAACTGTTGAAAATAATACTGAAACTCCAGAATAAAGTCTTATGTCATATTCAGACTAAAGGCTCATATCGTCTTATATTATTATTCACTTCAATTCAGGATCTATTTTCTTTACACTATATATAAACAATCCTCTATAAATGAGAGGGGGAGAATACTCTTCTGATATAAGTACTCTAAAGTGTCAAACTTATTGTGTTAAAAATGTGAATTAAGGATATTTAATATATTTTTAAAGTAGGTTTCGATTATGAAATAAAAAACAAGGCATAACTGGATGCATAGTACAATGCCAGAGATTTGAATATAAATTAAACTCCAAAAATTTCATGTAAGATTTTCCTTAAATGCCTGCATGCCTCCACATTGAAGCAAACAAGGAAAACAGTTTCTGGCATAA
>JADGNM010000421.1 GCA_017883485.1 Methanosarcina sp. | reverse complement strand
TTGAAAAAAGAGTAAGTCAGCTCATAGGGTTTCAAAGGACCTTCGAGCGAGATAACTTGCTTCCACTGCTCGAGGCGTTGACCAAAACCGAAGGAAAGATAGATCAGCATTTTTCAACCCTTCCCGAAATGCTTGGCAATACGCTTAAAGAAGTTACTACCATAAGTAAGTTGATAGCTAAACTCGAACAGTCTATTAACAGCACTTTACGAAATCTATTCGACCAGTTTGGCCAGACACAAGAGAAAACATTTAAGCAGTACAAGGATCTGACGGACAAGGTTGATATTATCATGGAGCATGGCGCAGCCGTCGGGATGACAGGCAGCAGCATTATTGACCGTTACAGAAAACAAAATAAATAGATTAATCCATGTTTATTAAGTTTGATAAACCGAAAACAGATAGCAAGGGCAAGCTCGCCAGCTCAGGGAGTTCATCAGCTTTCGTGAACTACCTGGGGAAAGAGGACTCACTACATATTGAACAGGGAGAACAACCTGAGCACTGGTTCAGCAATGGCCGGGATGAATGTCACCCGGCAGAGGTCCGGGCGGCCATCGACAGCGATCACCAGGGCATTGGCAGGGATGAAGGCAAGTTTGCCACCGGAAGCATCAATCCTACTGAGCAGGAGTGGAAAGCCCTGGGAAATACCGAGGCACAGCGGCTGGAGAACTTTAAGTCATGGATACAGAAAGATTTTAACCAGGAGTTTGCGGGGAACTTCAAGAAGCTTGACAAAGCGGGGAAGGAGGTAACGATAGGACCCGAAAACGTAAAAATGTACTACAAGGTTGAACACGACCGCTACCATAACGGCCGTGATCAGGAGGTAAAGATGGGATTGAAATGGCAGGGCGAACCCAAGGAGGGTTTTAACGTACATTGTCATTTTATTGTAGGGCGTAAAACGGCAGATGGGAGAAACCGGATCAGCCCGACCACCAACAACCGCAAGGAGTTTGACAGAGATAGGTTAACCCTGAGAACAGAGCAGAGCTTTGACCAAAAAACAAGCTACGAGCGACCGCTTAAAGAGTCCTACCAGTACATGAATACCATGAAGAACGGTACCGGATTGCAAAAATCGGAAATGTTGCAGAAAGCCGTAACAGAAGAGCTTCATCCTGGTGTTCTGTTAAAAAGCAAAGACCTGGACAAATTAATTAGTCCGGAGAAGATCCTGGAGAAGGTTAAATTAATCCCGCCTAAACTATCAAGGGGCCTGAGCATTTAAAACGTTAAAATAGGATTTATGATACAATTAGTTATATTCATTTTAAATACTGCCGGAAAGTTTATTGGCAAGCTTATTAGCAATAGAGGGTGTCTTGTTTCTTTCCTCGTTTTCTGTGTTGTGTTTTTTTATATTATCGGGAAGGGAGCTCAGGAACGCAGTTATGAAATACAAAAAGCACATCCGGAACTCAAAAATATAATACAGGATAATTCCAATAATTCCTCTCCTCATTTTGGACAACACATTATCGGAATACTATTTTGGGGTTTTATTATCGTCTATATCGGCCTGTACATCAGGAGTAAATTTAAAAAGAAAGACCCAACGAAGGGCATCGGTAAGCCCCTCCCCTCGAAAATAAACAAGGATTTAGAAAATCAATACAGCTTCAAGCTTCAAACCCAGGGAGAAAATCTTATTCTTAATAACCCCTTTCGGGGCATTCTCTGCATCGGCAGCGCAGGGAGCGGAAAGAGTGAATCTATTCTACGGCAGCTCATGAAATCGGCTATTGATAACGAATTTTGCGGCATTATCTACGACTTTAAATCTCCAACCCTTACCAATGAGTTAGAAGGCTTTCTAAGTCAAAAAACGTCAAGGTTTAAACACTACAATATAAATTTTAACGACCTAGAGCGATCTAACCGGGTGAACCCCTTAGACCCCCGCTATATAATTAATGCAAGTTATGCCAGGGAATTTTCAACCGCAATCATCAACAACCTGCTACCCGAAAGCCTTGAAAGGAAAGACTTTTGGGTTAGAAGCTGTACGGATGTTTTGGCTGCAATAATTTTCTACTTATCGAGGGAATTACCAGAGTACAGCACCCTGCCCCATGCCGTGGCCCTTGTTTTGACAGATGAAAGAAAAATTATAAACCTACTATCAAATAATCTTCAATGCTCTGGAATGGTAAAGAGCTTAGAAACAGCGTTAAACAACGATTCCAGAGAGCAGCTAAGCGGTGTTATCAGTACGCTTCAAAGTGCAATGAGTGTTTTAAACACCCCGGAGATTTTCTATCCGCTAAGTGGAAACGATTTTTCATTGGAAGTCAATAACCCTACTGATCCGATATGGCTAAGCCTGGGGAACTCTCCAATAATACCCGAAACTTATTCCCCTGTGCTGAGTCTGATTATTACAGTAGCCCTAAAGCAGATGAACCAGGCAGGTAAGCACCATAGCGCAGTTTTACTGGATGAAGCTCCAACGCTTTACATTCCTAAGCTGGAGATAATCCCGGCAACCGCACGCAGTAACAAGGTTAGTATATCATTCTTTGCGCAGGATTTTTCACAAATAGTGTCGCAATACGGACAGAGAAACGCAGATGTAATAATCAGCCTTCTGAATAATCAGTTTTTTGGCAGGGTTAGCAGCCAAAAGACCGCAGAATATGTAAGTAAGCTATTTGGTAAAACGGATCAATACTTTGAGAGTCATTCGCAGTCACTAGGAAGATCAAGCACAATTACTACCAACAGCAAAAGCGAAGGAACTTCAAAGAATTTTTCAATTCAGGAACGTGAAAGAATTAAGCCACAGGATATACTACAGTTTGATGTAGGTCATTTTTGCGGGATCCTTGTGGAAGGCAGTAACAAGGAGTTTAATACCCGTTTTAAAAACATTTCTTGTGAGCCGGTAAGCATGCCAGAGAGGAACTTTTT
>JADGNM010000420.1 GCA_017883485.1 Methanosarcina sp. | reverse complement strand
ATAAATTTAAAAATTCAGTAACAGACGACTGAGATTTCATTACTGATAGTAATTGTCGGACAGCCTGTTTAAGGTAGGGTGGCCGTCCGCAATTTGATTGTAAAACCTGCGCATTTTACCGGTTTTTAACCCAATTTTTTCAAAATCTATTAGTACTATAGAATCTATTGAATCTATTATGACAGAAGTTTCAAGTATTCAGATTAGACCAGAGACAAAAGAGGCTCTTAAAAAAATTGGTAAAATGGGTGATACCTATAACGATGTTATTGACCAGCTAATTGAAGAGCATTTAATTCATAAAAGTAAACTACAATTAGATGGGGATATACGGCAATGGAAAAAGAACATCAAAGAGCATCCTGAAAGGTTTGTGAACATTGATGAACTTTGAAGTTTTGATTGATCAGGATATTTTTAAGAAGATTCCCAAATACAGAATAAAACAAATAAAGCATTCTATCAAAGAGCTAAAAGAGAATCCATATCCCGGTGGTAACAAAGATGAAATCAAGGGTTATCAGGAAGTAACCTATAGATTGAGAGTAGGGAATTACCGTGTGTTTTATGAAATAGATGAAGAGCAAAAGATAGTTTTTGTTACTGAAGTCTTGACCGCCGAGCAAGCTCACAAAAAATACAGGCATTTAGACTAAAGACGCTCCTGATTATACATTCTAAAAACTATCCATATTTTCGGAAAAGGAATTTTTAGAAATAATATACAGGTTTGAAAAATTAAATCTGTGTATTTTTGCAGTTTATTCAATGCACATGTTTTGTGGTATAACCTGTGCATTTTGCCCATTTTTGACCCAATTTTGACCCAAAAATGGGGCAAAAACGCATGAAAAACACAGGTTTAGATAAAAACTGTGTATTTTTATAGCTATGAAATACCATAAACAAGCTTATGAAAGAGACCCAAAAGTCTTGAATCTGTTGTCAAAGATATAAGAATCCTGACCCCTAATTATGAACAAGAAAAAATCATTAACAAAACAGTAAAGCTCAGAAAACTCGTTCTTATCACAATATAGTGATTTCAATTAAACATCTGATATATAATGGTATCGCATTTTACTGTTATTGAATCTTGGTTTTTCATAATCTATAGCCTTGATTTAATTAAGAATAAAGAACTAGCTAGGTCTTAAACAGTTAATAAAGGGGTACCGCCAACATTTCCGACAAAACACCCGTTAAGCCTGCAACCCTTTAATAACCGATGTTTAAAGGCTTTAGTTTTTCATTTTCTAGTACATTTTTCGTATCAAAGAAATATTTTTCAAGGCAATTGATGTGTTTTTTTCAAAGAAGAGCACTGTGTTTTAATAAATCATTGATGAAGTTACCTGCAGATTTCAAATAAATAGTCGTTTTTGATATCAAAAACTTCCAAATTATTAAAAACATGTTAGATCAAAAATTCGGTATTAGTAGACCCAATTATTGCTTAGAGTGTGTTTTGTCGGAAATGTTGGCGATACCCCTAATATATGTATCGGAGATATCATAATGAAAGAGCAAAATTAGTGAAGTACTGGAATTTTACAGAAATTTAGGCACACTACCTTTATCATCGATAATGACAAGTCTTTCTCTACGATAAATCAGCTTGTATGTGTTTCATAATAGAAGGGAGTTGAAGGAGAAAATGGATCAACAAACCTATATCGTTACCTTCGAGGGAGTTTCTGACTTCGATGCACAGCGCTATGCAGAGGAACTCCAAGATGCCCTACTTGATGCTTCACCCGATATTACTGTGCGACGAATACGAGAAAATCCTCTCGCTCAGGATTTCGGTGCGGCCCTCATTCTTATCTTAGGAGTACCTGCTGTGGTTGCGGCTGTCAAAGCTGTAGGAGATTGGTTCTTGTTTCGTGACAATGCCACTTTGAAGTGGAAAAATGCTAATGGAGAATTGGTAGTCGAAGGCATTAACAGTAAGAATGCAGCCGAATTAGCGCAATTACTGGTTAGAAAGAAATAAAGGATATTTCCTCATGGTAGCAAAAGCTCCATCTCCACAAACGACCTTAGTGATTCTCCTTGGGGCTAGCGAATGGCCGCAGTACCATGATTTTCAGAGCTCGAAAGCATTCGCTAATGCGGTAAAAGGGATCAGAGACTACTTTTTTAACCAGCAGACGTTCGGGCTTCCTGATGTGAATTTACTCGATCTCTTTGATTCGGAGAAAAGTGCTGATGATCAGGACAAGGAAATTAGCCAGTTCCTCAATCGACACGTGAGAGACATGAAGGAAGCAGGCAATCCTGCCAGAGATGTACTCCTTTATTTTGTCGGACACGGAGGCATCGTTGGACACAACTCCGACTTTTACTTAGCAATTCGCCGTATGCGGAAAGAAAATCCTAGCATTTCTGGGCTGCAGATGATGGCACTGGCCAAAACACTCAAAGAGGAAGCACGCTTTCTGCGACGCATCGTCATTTTGGATTGCTGTTTTGCTGCTGCCGCGTATTCGTCCTTTCAAGGGTGTCCCGATGAGCTGGCCATTGAAAAGACCAAGGTAGCGTTTCAGGTGGGGAACACAGCTGCTGGTTCTCCGACACCGACAAAAGGGACAACCTTACTCTGTTCCTCTGGCAAAAAGTCCCAAGCTATGCTTCTATCCGATGGCAGCTCGACCATGTTCACCAAAGCCTTTTTAGACGCGCTCGCCCAAGGAAAAACCTCTTCAAACGCTCGTTTGACTATGGATGAAGTGAAGAACGCAACAGCAGACCTTCTAACGGAGATACCGGATGCTCCCCTGCCTGTATTGCTTTCTCCTGATCAAAGTGAAGGGGATGTGGCAAAAGTCCCCTTTTTTCCGACTCCTCGCGTGCAGGAGGAACGAAACGAATATATTAAGAAACTTGAACGTTGGATTTTATCAAAAGGATTAGATTTAGTAG
>JADGNM010000419.1 GCA_017883485.1 Methanosarcina sp. | reverse complement strand
GTTCTATTTACATGGAGATATAAAATGGAAGAAATGGATGAAATGCCTGGTGGAATCACAATCTAAAAAGGAATTAATTAGGAATCGATGCACTAGATCCACTAAAATCCCATCCAAAATTATTTTGATGTCCATTGCAGTACTTTATTGCAAACGAAAAAAACTTATTGGCTGGGTTGGCCTTTGGATTAACAATGTTTAACTGTGAGAAAAGCTCAATGGGTTTATTCAATATCGGAGTGCCTGTTAATGCAATAATATGATCAATTTCAGAAGCAAGTTTTCTTGCTGCCTTTGTTCTTGCTGCTTTTGAGTTCTTCAGCATATGAGATTCATCAAATATTATAATTTCAGGATTGATTGCTTTTAGGTCATGTAGCCATTTACCAAGGATATCGTAATTGATTATTATTACACAGGCTTTCGATATATCTGGCTTCCCTTTACTAATAACTTCAATATTTTCCTCTGTTGTCAACCACTGGTTGATTTCATTTCGCCAATTAAACTTCACAGACGCAGGGCACCCAATTATTGCTGGCCGGATATAAGGGTAAGTTTGCAAGTATGCTAATACAATGCTTATAGGTCCTTCAGGAATCCAATTGTCATACTTGTCTACATTCTACGGGCTTTATCCTTACGGGGAAACTGCTACTCACAATTTTACTCGGACGCTTGTGCCGAGATCCAGTATTGGAAATTACATTGAGTTTAATGTGCCTTACCTTAACTTCAATTATCCTGAGGGTTTAAGGAGATTTAATGGTTCAGGTTCTAAAGGATACATACTGAATTACTCATTTGATAATATGAAGCTAAATTTGTTTTTCAAGCCTCGTGTCAAAAAAACGGTCGATAGTGCCATAGAGCCTGTCAATTTCACCACATATGAAAGAGCATATGGAAAGCTTGAGGGCAGTGTGGTGCTTGACGGCAAGGAATACACGGTTACGCATGCTGACGGGTACTTCGACCACATGATCCCTTATACCCCTGATCAACCTACATGGGAAATGGAAACGCATGGGTGGAGCTGGTCAGAAGTTACAACGGATAATTACCAGACAATTTTCTACGGTGTAAGAAGCATTGCTGATGGTTATGAGAATTATACATACAAGCATCTGACCCTTATAAACAAACACACAGGCAAGGTAATCGCAGAATACTCCGGGGACCATATCAATGTTGTTGAAAAGGACTGGAAGGACGTGATAGTAAAGGACCGTCCCGTAAAAAGACCTTCCAAACTTAAAATTTCGACTCCCGACCTGGATATTTCCATAAATGCTCAAAGTGTGATCCAATTTGATAACGCTTCCCTACCCAACGGGCAGCCTATAGGGTTTGTCGATTTCATGGCTTTCCAGCCCGATAAAGCAAAAATCAAGTACAAGAAAAATCATGAAATGGGAGGCGCATTCTACGAGTATATGGTAACTGACCTGGGTATATCCACCTCTGCTCAGAGTAAGCCCTGACAGGCACTGAATAAGATTTCTAGAGTTCCATTTTGAAGGAACGTCCTTTTTACCTTTTTTCTTTTAAAAAATAAACATCATTTAAATCCATTGAAAGCAGGTCAGAAACAGCGGAAAAAGTAAAAATTCTATTTTAGCCTTCAACTGTTTCTTAAAAAGAGGTTTCTTACATTTTTGCTAATAGATTAAGAAAGCTAGCCTTAAGGAGTACTGAAAATAAGTTTCTTCATGCACAACGGAATAAAGATTGATATGTGCTTTACCTGCTTTAACATAATTGATCAGTCTATCGTACCAGCTTTTAACACATCTTCATACACATCTATTGGGGTTTACGCTTTCCCTTTTAAGAACTTGCACCCAATCAGGCGGTTGTACACCAGGGTATTCGTAGCCTAAAAGAAAGACATCACTTAATTATTCGCCTTCAGCTGGCATAGATCCAGTTACCTCATACATCGGGAACGGGACCGGGAGAACTCCTTTTACAGTTTAATCTTTCTCTAACTTTGTAAGTCTACTGAGATTATCTGTGAAAAGAACCTCCTGTGCGTTACTCGCGGTTATATTAGGTATTGTACGGATTGAGTGATATTGACATGATGCAATCACAACGAATCCCAGTACAAGTTCTTTCCAAATCATAGGTTTGTTCTGATCGGTCGTTTCTACCATAGTTGATCCCCCTAAAAATTAGACATTTAATTTCAATAGGATTTAAGTTTATAGAGAAATATAATTGTAATCATTAATTCCTTTTCTTACTATGACATCAACACCTGCTATCCAACATCTGAGATCCAACCTCTACGATCCCTTCTTCAAATTCCCGATGAGAAGTTCGAAGACGGTGACCTGGATTAGCACAAAAGGCGATATGACCCGCAAGAAGGCCAGAAATACGGGTTATAGACCTGTCAGGTGTACTCTAATTAACAGTCTGATTAATCCGACTTTATTCCAGTCGGATGCCCACTCGCTTCCTTTGGTGGAAATATCCCAGGAAGGGAAAGCAAAACATGCAGTATTCATCTCTCATTCTTTTGTATTTTTATCAATGTATGTCAGATATTGTTCCCAGATCATGTTTTTCAGATAATAAGAAAATTAAATTTAACAGCGATACAGGTATAACAAACCGTAAAGAAAGATTGCATATAAAATATAAAAATTATATTAGAACTTCATCATAGACAAAAAAATAGGAAAATTGAATTCTCATGCAGTGATTAGTTGATGAGAATTCAGCACAAGGTTTTTGTTCGCTATGCAAAAGTATGGTAACATTCATTAAAAACGATATATAACTACCGGGAATTAAATTTTAACAATGGGAATATACTGCAGCTATTCCCGTTTTAGTTAACACGATCTTCATTTAACTTACTTTTTTTGATTTTGTCTTCGATATATGCACATATAACACAAAATATGTGGAAAATG
>JADGNM010000418.1 GCA_017883485.1 Methanosarcina sp. | reverse complement strand
GAGATAATAAAGTCATATGAAAATGAAAAAAATAGCAAAACTGATCTTGAAAATCAATAACAGAGAGACGAAAGGGTCATATGAACCTATCTCCGGTTAAAAGGAATTATTATTTTAGTCCTGGGATTTATAGTCGTAATTAACAGGCGAGACTGGAAACTCAAAAGAAAGTGGAAAACTAAAGCAAATATGCAGATTCTTTTAGTCCTATGGATGGCAAATTTTATAATAGGGGCATATATAGCCTTATTCACTTGAATTCTTATTCACTGAATTGAATAAAACGCAAATGCATTTGCTCTATTAAACCTGCATTTTTGTGATTATAGGTTTCAAATGACCTGACCATACATACTGCCTTATTGAGTTAGTAATCAGTACGATTAGGCTTGTGTATTATTCTGCGGCTTAGCTTTCCTGAAAGCCTGCTTTGCCATCGCTAACCTTTGCTCAAAATCAGGCCCTTCCAGCTCCTCTGCTACAGCTTTGAGCAGGTCAGGTATTTCCAGACTCTGGGGGCATTTCTCCATACATTGACCACATTCGATACACATAGAAGCAAATCCGCCAGGCTCGGTATCTGTGAATGCTCCGCTCATCCTGATTGCATATAGGAATTTAGCCCCATCCACGTTACCAAACATGTGCAGGTTATTGTAAATATCAAAGCATTCAGGGATGTTTACTCCTGAGGGGCAGGGCATGCAGTACTGACAGCCAGTACAGCCAATCTTAGTAAGCTGACGATATTTTTGTTCCACTTTCTTTACCAGCTGCAGTTCGGCTTCGGTCAGAGAGTTCGGATAGGCTTTATTTGCTGTTTTCAGGTTCTCCTCTACCTGGGCTTCCTCATTCATGCCCGAAAGCACAACTGCGACTTCCGGATGGTTCCATACCCAGCGAAGAGCCCACTCCGCAGGTGTACGTTTTACAGATGCTTCGTTCCAGATTTCTTCAATTTCAGGGGGAACTCGATTGGCCAGGTTGCCTCCGAGAAGGGGTTCCATGACAATTACACCCAGATCCTTCGAAGCTGCGTATTTAAGCCCTCCAGTTCCGGCCTGGTTTTCTTCGTCCATGAAATTGTACTGTATCTGGCAGAAAATCCAGGGGTATGCATCTACAATTCGTTTGAAATCGTCAGCTGGCCCATGGAATGAAAAGCCTGCATTAATAATTCGCCCGTCACTTTTGGCTTTATCAAGGAAATCGATCACACCAAGAGCTTCCATTTTGTCCCATAACTCTCCTGCAAGGCCGTGGACCAGATAATAATCGATGTGGTCAGTTTGGAGTTTCTCCAGCTGGGCATTCAGGAAATTATCCATATCCTCGCGGTTGTCAACAATCCAGGATGGAAGCTTTGTGGCAACTTTAACCTTTTCCCGGTAACCGTCAGCAAGAGCTCGCCCTAAAAAAGGCTCACTCTGTCCCATATGATACGGCCAGGCCGTGTCAACGTAGTTGACGCCGTGATCGATTGAATAGCGTACCTGGCTCATTGCACGTTTCTCGTCTATTGTACCGTCTTCTTTAATGGGAAGGCGCATGCACCCGAATCCCAGCAATGAAAGTTCGTCTCTATTCTTAGGCATCGTTCTGTACAACATTTTTCGTTCTCCTACGGGTTAATAACACAATTTTTGCTGCTGGTGAAAGTATTATTTTTTAGCTAGACCATTCAAGATTATTTGAAATCATTTTCAACAAGTTCGCTCCTATCTGAAGCCACATTTAAATCCAGGATCAAGCCCACAACTGCCCTGCTGCCCTGATAAAACATCGTTATGGTCAATTCCGGGGAAAAGTCCTTAATTTCTCCCGATTTTATCCCTTCATTAACAAAATTATGAAGAAAGACATATTCCTTCATCACTTCTTCACGTGTAAATCTTTTATGTAAGGGGATGAACAGAACTGCTCGACAAAAAGGAACTCTTCCTGATTGCCCACCCCCAATTGATTAAATTTGACCACAACTTTCAGTTTGTCTTGGAAGGTACTTTCGGTCTCGAGGAAATTAGTTGAAGAGGGTACCTGTGGCTATACCTGCCTCTTTCGAAATCTGCGCAGTGGAAGTTCCATGAAAGCTTCTTTCAGTAAAGAGCTTCAGGGCTGCTTCCATGATGGCTGTTTTTTATCCTTACCTTCTTTCCTCATATTTTATCACAATGATTGACTAATTAGTCATTTTTTTTATTATAATTACTTTACGATCCTGAGTTCTCTAAAATAATAATTTGTGCAACAAAACCAGACTATAGGGATCTATTTTCAAAAGCAAAATGGAGATCGGGCATCTGTTTTTTTGGAGTAGGGAGTGGGGAATAAAGTATGGGGAAACAAAAGGTATTCGGATGCCCTAAAATATAAAGGACTTCTTATTATATAAAACAATGTTGATAAAGATAATTCTTGCATTTTTCGTAAGTACTGTAAGCAAAAACCAATTTTAAGCAGTACGCTTTAAAGGTGCTGCTGATCAAATCTGCTAATCAATACAGGTATGAAGGGGTTGAATCCAGAAAGATATGAGCCTGGAACATTTTTAAGAAAAAGGGTTTTCTTAGGCGCCTTCCCCCTCATAACTAAATCTTCTTATTGTAAAAGCAAATTGACGCGGGATCAATAGCCAGAAGGTAGATAAGAAGCGCTTTGCTTATTTAGCCACTTTAACATATAAATCTGAATATTTATTCACGAAAGGCTGTCATCAAATATAATAACTGATCTTTGGAAGCCAAAATAACTCAACAGTCTATTTTATCCCCCCAAGGCTAGTTAATTTATCAGGAATTGAAGAAATAAATTTCGTTGTGCTAAAAATTGGGTCGTCCAGCGTTATATGATTGGTATTTTGAAGCACTTAAATGTTAGAAGATTTCTTAGTGTCCACTTTGAATCTGTAATCCCTGCTTCTCTTGCAGG
>JADGNM010000417.1 GCA_017883485.1 Methanosarcina sp. | reverse complement strand
AGGTTATATAAACAGCTAAAGATGCACTTTCATAAAAAGGCAGGACAAACACTGCAGTATGTTAGTGGACACTACACTTAATCATGAAAAATCAACCGTCCAATTATGGACGATCAAGCTTTTCCTGGCCGAAAAAAGCAGCATAGACCTTTCCTTCATCTGTCAGACGCCAGATTTTTACGCCGCATTTCCCGCCAGAAGGTTCCCCTCGTTTTATTGCACCTCTCCGGCTGGAAAGGAGCCCGGAGAATTCCAGGGTCTTGAGGTTTGGGGTAATGGTCTGAGTGGTCACTCCGAGGTGGTTTGATATGTTTTTGGTTATAAAGGGCTTGAGTTTTTCATCGCTGCACTCTTCGATGGGTATTTTCAATTTCTTTTCTTCTTGCATCAGGTAATAGAGGATCTTCTTTCCCTGTTTCCCGATGCTTGCGAAATAACCGGAATCAGGCATCGGGAGTTCAATTTTTATATCTCCGCTTTCTTTTTCCTGGACAACAAAAGCCCTGCAGTGGCACATGCTGGCAGCACTCATAGCTGCAAGGGAGAGGATTTTTGTGCCTCCTGTGACGTTAAGGACAACTTCAACGCCTTCCTGCTGGGCATGAATTAATTCGATTATTGCTATAAGGCACTCTTTGAAATTAAAGGGATTTACTTCGTGGGTCTTTGCGGTGATGCCGAACCCTTTAAGGAGCTTTTCCAGCTCAGAGGCTTTTTCCAGTGGATTTACAATTTCCGTGCCTTTCTTAATCTCGGATTCCGGGTAAATTTCATTTAAGGGCTTTCCGGCAACTATCAGGACTGTGTTTACGTTTTCCATCAATCTGACGCCCAGTTTAATGATTTCTTCCGTCCCTCCAAGGGTTGCGATCATTACTGCCATACTTCTCTCTTTCCTGCTATTCTTTTTCCTTGCTCTTTCATTTCTCTTTTCTTGCTTTTTCTATTTCCTTTGCAAGTTTCAGTTCATTCAGCAATAAATAAGCATTCTTTTTCTGCGTAAGCGTCAATGTTGAAGTTTTTCCCGATTACAAGCTTTTTTCCCAGGCAGGATGCACAAACAGGTGAAAGGAGCACGGAATCCTCTTCAGTCCGTTCTTCATGATCCAGAACCTGTTCAATTTCTTCTGCAAGGCTATTCATCTTTTCCTGTTCCAGCTTCCCGAAAAACACGCTTTTCTGAAACCTGTGGAGCCCGAAGTCCAGGCATTTCTCCGAAACTTTGTAACGGAGGCCGTTGTCAGTTATGTCATAGACGAGCCACAAAAACATGTTACATCCCTAACATTCTAACTTCAAAATGTCATCTCCAGTAAACAAAGGGAGAATAGCCGCTGTTTTCGCCAGTAAGGAACTTTGAAACAGCCTTCACCTGCAGCAGGACGAGGCTTGAGAACGAGTGCCTGAGGTCCCGGTAGTTTACAACCTTTGCCAGCCTTTCCGAAACTGCCTCTTGAGTTTTGCGCCTTCCGGACTGGTTCAGGTAAAAGCCTCCTTCTACCGGTTTAAGGTCATTTTCCGTGACAATCTTTTTTGTAACGAGATTGAGCACAGCTCTATCTACTATCGGCTGCCGGAATTCTTCAATCAAATCAAGGGCTAGAGACGGTTTTCCCGGAAGGTCGGTATGCAGGAATCCCATGTAAGGGTTGAGCCCTGAAAGGACGCAGGCTTTTTCTACCTCGGTGTAAAGAATCCCGTATCCGTAACTGAGCATTGCATTAAAAAGGTCTCCAGGCGGCTGTTTTGTACGCGTCCCTGAGTAAACGGCTTCGGGAAGGATATTTGACAGAGCATGGAAGTAAATCCTTGAAGCCTCCCCTTCAATCCCAAAAAGGCTGCCCCTTGCTTCTTCAATATATCCCCATTCCTCTGCACTCTCTTTTATTTTTTCGGCCTGGGACATGATCTTTTCTGCCTGTCCTAGCAAGCACTCATTGTCTCTCTTTTGTGCCAGGTTTTTCAGCAGGTATCCCTGGTTCCTGATCTTGGCCCCGATCATGGAACTCATAAGGAAAATTCCTTTCCCGTCATCATAAGCTCTTGCCTGGTAACGCTGTACAGTTGCCGAGTTTTCCTGCTCGCAGGAATAAGTCCTTGCAAAAGGCCTTCCCATCCTGTCCAGGTAAACTATGTCTATCCCTCTTTTAACTGCAAGCTCTATAGCATCAGCAGTAACTGCAGCCCCCGTATAAATAAGGATCTGCGAGACCTTATCTGCTGAAAAACCCATTTTTAGAACCTTTTCGGTCTTATCAACGAAGATAAACCGGTTGCTTTTCTTATGTATGTAAGTCCCATATTCATCGACAATCAGGCGAATTTATAATTACCCCCTTGCTTTTGAGAACATCACTGTTTAGTTTCATATTCTTTTAAACCTACGGACCTATAAGTAATATTTCGCGAAGAATTCGACCAAAAACCGAATTTTAGAAGTTTGTTCCCCCGTTTTCCTCAGGAATCACGTTTTTTCTTAACTTGACCCCCGAATTTTGAAAAAACGGCATCAATAAAGAACATTATAAGATACTGTTTTGAAGTATTTCAAAAGAAAATTCAATTTCTCCTCGTGTCTTAAAATATGAGATTCGTAATGAAACGGCACTGTGAACTTCTGATTATAATTCTAAATGTATCCCATCCACCCCACTCTCTAAAGGATTTTGTAAAAGTGTACAAGTATGTACATTGCTAAAAAAATATTTTCGATATCAATCAAGCGAAAACACAAAAGATTATATGGTATCCGTCCTTATATACCCTCTAGCTATTTGTCGACAGCAAAATTTAGTTAACATAATCAAAAATAGATAAATTTGAATTTTATACAGTTTAAACAAAATACAAGTTTATTGATACTGATTCTGAGATTTGAAATTATCTAAGGATTAGCTGAAAATAAGAGAAAACGACCCTGTCGAGAAGTAGGTTCCACAAAAACAAGGATTGAGACACAG
>JADGNM010000416.1 GCA_017883485.1 Methanosarcina sp. | reverse complement strand
TTCTGTTAAACTTACTTTGTTGAGGTTGACGGCTTTCATCCCCCACCTGTCGGCTTGATAGCCTCCGAGGAAGGGGACTTCCCGCCTTCATGTTAAAACCAGGTTGAACTGCGGAAAAAGCGGAAGTGCGGAAGAAGTTTAGTCTTCTTCATTAAGCGTTAGCGTACTTCAATAAGATTATCTGCGCTTGCAAAGGCTATTGAACCCCAATTGACATGGTGATACTTGATCCCAAAACTCAAGTTTGCTTCTTAAATCTTGCAGCGTGGGTGATCAAGCGAATTTCGATCGCGAGACCAACTTTGATAAACCCTATCGATTAAGAACAAAAATGGGTATGGGGATCAGTTCAAAATGATTTGCTTCCCTCAATCTCGGTTGGATATAACTCCTGTTTCATCACCAGTTTGCAGTTCTCCCAGTAGCGTTTGTCTCCAGCTGGGGTAGCTGATCATATTTGTTTTTCTTGAGATCTGCTCTCACTTTGGCAAGTAGATTCTTACGCGCCAGGTTTTTCTGGCTCTTGTTTATATTCTGGCACAGGTAGTAAGTAAAAGCTCCGTGCCAGGTCCCATCTATCCTGGCGTCTGCGCTGGTCTGATCAGAACGACACGCAGCCCAAAGTATATGACGGGTGCTAAGCTCCTTCTCTTTCAGCGATACGACCATACTTCTGGGCGAGCGTTCTTTTACCTTTTCGAAAGCCTTCAGGGAGGGTGGCAGTAATAATCTGGGCTTGCGATCCAGCAAGAGATCGATCGCTTTCAGACCCGTGCCGGAGTGGCACGTATCAAAGTAACATTCCAGAGACGCAGCCTCAGGTAGCTGGGCGAAAAGATTATACAGTTCATCATCAGTTATGATATGATCAGGATCCCATACGTCGCCCTTCTGGATCAGGTCAGTCGGGCAGAAAGCCTCGTCTGACATATCTAACTCTTCATCTCCGTCCTGATCTGGAACCTGAGTACCATGGCTGGAGATGCTGAATACCAGATTGGTATATTTGCCTGCTTTTGCCCCATTTACCATTTCAGTCAGATTTGTCATGATATTTTTCTTTGTGGCCTGTTCATCTACGAGCTTGACAATATCATTATCTGCAAAGCCCATATATTTTTTCAGGACAGAGATCATATCTGCCGTGTCATTGACACATCCATTCAAAGTTGCTTGAGGAAGATTCTGAAATTTGTTTATTCCAACACAAAGAGCTTTCTTGCTTGCCATAGACTACCTCCATTAACGCTTATCAAGTTGATGTCAGTTCTTCTATAAATTATTCCTTAAGCAATAAAGATATCGGTTGAGCGCTATCTCTAATTTTTTATATTATTATTTTTCTTTAATGTCGAATTTTTAAAAGAGATCCGGAGATTTTTAGCCTGAAACGGGTTGAAAGTTGGAATAAATATTATTGTTTGAGCTCAACTTCAAATTATTAAACTGAAGAGATTTCCTTGTGGCTTTTTTCTTATCTTATTTTAGGAGAAAAAAAGGGCTAATCCCCATCATTTCAATGGCGGGATACAGCCCGTGAACTTCGAAATATTTTCTCTTTTTATAATCTGCTAATCTTAATATATAATGGTGACAATATGTATATATAGATATGACAAAAAAAGATCATTGGTTGACTGCTAGAGGTTGTGTATATAACGCAAATTATCATTTCGTATGATCTACAAAATATAGAAGAAAAGTTCTTACAGAAAAAATTGCTGATGACCTTAAACTTCTCCATGAAAAGATAGCAAAAGAAAAAGGTGTAACTCTTGTATCTCAAGAAATTATGCCAGATCATGTACATCTTTTCATAATAATGCATCCGAAATTTGCACCTGCTAATATTGTCAAAATATTCAAAGGGATTACTGCAAAGAAACTCTTTGAAATGCATCCCGAAATAAAACATAAACTCTGGAATGGTCATTTATGGAATCCTTCTTATTATGTTGGAACTTGCGGAGATACAACAAAAGCAGTAATCCAAATGTATATTGAAACTCAAAAGGTGAAATAATATTGATGAAAGTGTTTCGTTATCGTCTTTATCCAACGAAAGAGCAAAAGAAAAATCTTAATAGAACTCTTGAGCTTTGCCGATGGACATTTAACGAAACACTTGCATTAAGAAAGAATGCTTGGGAATCTGAACAGAAAAATATTAACTATTACGATTCAAAGAAGATGATTCCGGTTTGGAAGAAAGAAAAACCAGAATTAAAAACAGTTCATTCTCAAGTGTTACAAGAAGTTATTAAAAGAGTTGATCTTGCTTTTCAGGCTTTTTTCCGAAGAGTTAAAGCTGGAGAAACACCAGGTTATCCCCGATTCAAGGGATATGGGAGATATGACAGTATCACTTATACTCAATCCGGTTTTGAACTCAATAGCAATAAACTCTGGATATCAAAGATAGGCGATGTTAAAATTAAGCTTCATCGAAGTTTTGATGGAGAAATCCAGAGGTTAAATATCCGAAAAATGCCAACTGGAAAATGGTTTGTTTCATTTTTGATAAAAACTGAATCAGAATCATTATTCCCAAAAACCGGATTATCGGTTGGTATTGATGTAGGTATCAGTAGTTTCCTGACGTTTTCCGATGGTCAACAGATCCAAAACCCTAGATTTTTTGTAACTGACGAAAAGAAACTTGTTAAAGCCCAAAGAAAATTATCAAAAGCTGAAAAAGGTACAATCGCAAGAAAGAAAGCTTTGAAAATAGTTCAACATCTTCACGAAAGAATTTCAAACAAAAGAGAAGATTTTATACAAAAAATCAGTCTTAATCTTGTAAAAGATTATGATTTAATTACGTTTGAAGATTTAAATGTTAAAGGTATGATTCAAAGTCACAACCTAGTGCATCGATTCCTAAATAACTCCATTTTAGACTGTGATTCCACCAGGCATTTCATCCATTTCTTCCATTTTATATCTCCACGTAAATAGAACTGG
>JADGNM010000415.1 GCA_017883485.1 Methanosarcina sp. | reverse complement strand
CGTATTCTGTAAATGTTGATAGTGAAATATAATTATTACGAAATATTATAATATTTAACCATCTCTCGCAAGTGTTTTTGTTCAAAACGGGAATTGCTGCACACGCAGGGAAGTTCAGGAAGTTGCGGATTTTATTGCGGATTCCCTTTCCCTCTGTAAGGCAGCAGTAAATTCAAAAGCTAAGGTTATAGTTTTTGCAGGTGTCCATTTCATGGCAGAGTCGGCATCAATAATTTCCCCAGAAAAGCTAGTCCTTTTACCGGTTCCCGATGCAGGCTGCCCGATGGCAGATATGGTCACCGTGAAGGCTCTTCGGGATGCAAAAGAAAAGCATCCTGAAGCAGCTGTCGTATGCTATGTAAACAGCTCGGCCGCAGTCAAAGCGGAATCGGACATCTGCTGCACATCTGCAAATGCAGCGAATGTGGTAAACTCAATGGAAAACCGGGAGATTATTTTTATTCCTGATAAGAACCTGGGAAAATTTGTATCCCTCCACACAGACAAAAAAATACATTTCTGGCCCGGATTTTGTCACGTTCATGATAATATCAGCGATGTGAACATAATAGAATTGAAAAAAATGTATCCTGATGCAGAGTTCCTTGCACATCCTGAGTGCCGGCCTGAAGTCCTGAAGCTTGCTGACAATATTCTCAGTACCTCAGGAATCGTAAAAGAAGCTGGAATATCAAGTTCTACGGAATTCATAATAGGAACCGAAAGGGAAATTGTCCAAAATCTGAAAAGAAAATACCCGGATAAAAAATTATATCCTGCATCAGAAAAGGCTTTTTGTTATAATATGAAAAAAATCACCATCGAGTCCATTCTGAACAGTCTTCAGAATATGGAATACGAAATCCATGTTCCTGAGCATGTAAGTGCTAAAGCCAAAAAAGCTCTGGATAGAATGCTTGAAATCAGTGGAAACTGAAGTTGAAGAAGGACTGCAGTATTCTTCTTTGACTCTATCCTTTTCCATGACTTTTTATCTTTCCCTTGACTTTTACCCTTTCCTGACTCAGCCTTCCTTTATTTTTTAACTAGAGACTTTTTATAAATTATCTATTTCTTGGCCTTTTCTCATGCAGAAAGATAAATATATATACTTCCATCACAATTGTGATTATATCGTCACATTGTGAATATATATGATAATTAACGTATGTCAGAGTGGCAGAATGGTTATGCCTCCGGCTGCAACCCGGAGATAAGTGAGTTCGATTCTCACTTCTGACTTTTAAAACGGAAGATGCACTTCCAGAGGTCTAAATATGGAAATTTCAGCTCAGATTCCTTCCTTTAAAAATTTCTTTTCGGAAAAAAAAGGCCAGAATTTAGGGATAGTCTACTCAATGAACTACGAAATCAACGGAATCTTCAGGCTCGAGAATGGAAAGAGCCTTTCCAATGTCAGGATAGAATATGAGATGTATGGCAAGATGAATGCTGATAAAAGCAATGTTATCCTGATCTGCCATGCCCTTTCAGGCGATGCCCACGCTGCAGGGTTCTATAAGGGGGATAAAAAACCAGGCTGGTGGAATATAGTAATCGGCCCCAATAAGGCATTTGACACCGAAAAATACTGCGTTATCTGTTCAAATATACTTGGGGGCTGTAAGGGATCAACAGGCCCTTCTTCTATAAATCCCGAAACCGGAAAAGCCTACGGTATCTCGTTTCCTGTAATTACTATAGCGGATATGGTGAACGCCCAGAAAAAACTGATCGAACATCTCGGAGTAAAGCAGCTCCTTGCAGTTGCAGGAGGTTCTATGGGCGGGATGCAGGTGCTTCAATGGACAGTGAGCTATCCTGAGATGGTTAAGAAAGCAATAGCAATAGCTACTACTGCATCCTCAACCCCTCAACAGATCGCATTTGGAGCAATCGGAAGAAAAGCTATTACCGATGACCCAAAATGGAACGGCGGAGATTACTATGGGAACGAAATACCAGTGCAGGGACTGGCACTTGCACGCATGATCGGGCATATTACATACCTCAGCGACGCTTCGATGCAAAAGAAGTTTGGAAGACTTGAGCAGGATGAAGCAGGTATAGATCCTTCTTTAGATCGCTCTCCGAATTATCAGGTCGAAAGCTATCTGAATCATCAGGGAGACACCTTTACAAAACGTTTTGACGCCAATTCATATCTCTATGTTACAAAAGCAGTTGATTTTTTTGATCTTTTAAAGAACGGATCCCTCATAGAAGGATTTGCCGGAGTTACTGCAAAATATCTTGTGATTTCCATAACGTCGGACTGGCTCTATCCTCCGTATCAATCCCAGGAAATCGTATCGGCTCTTATTGCAAACGGGGTTGATGCAAAATACGAAGAAATAAAGTCCCAATACGGGCATGACGCTTTTTTGCTTGAAGAAGGGCAGCTGAGCTACCTGTTAAAGGGTTTTCTCGCACAGATCCTTGTGAGTGATATCATGAACCAGAATTTCTATTCTGTTTCCAGAAAGGAAACTATAGAGAACGCATCAATACTCATGGTAAAAAAGAAAGTGAGCCATCTTCCGGTTGTATCGGAGGACGGTAAACTTGAAGGTATCGTCACCTCATGGGATATTACAAAAGCAGTCGCCTGCAAAATCACTGAGCTGAATGACATAATTACGCGTGATGTAAAATTTGTACATGGAGAAGATAGAATCGAGACTGCGTTGTCGATAATGGAAAATTACTCAATCTCCGCACTTCCCGTAATCGACTCCGAAAATCGCCGCATAATAGGTATGGTCACAAGTGAAAGCATAAGCGCCCTTCTTGGAGGGTTCAGTTAATCTTAAGGAGGACTCAGAATTAGGATAGTTTTTGTCCATGTCGATTATGTAAGGTACTGTACCATGACTATGTCATATTAGACAGTTACTCCAATAGCTGTCATCGATTTCACTGCAAAGATAATATTTGGCGTATGAGGTCAATGATGATGCTTTAC
>JADGNM010000414.1 GCA_017883485.1 Methanosarcina sp. | reverse complement strand
GATTATTTACAGCAGAGCCAAAATGGCGGGGAAAGAGATATCAAGAAGCTTTATTTTGACTATTTTGGATTAATATCAATCAACAAATGATGGACGACCGAAATATTCGCTCAGTTGAAAAACAGCCTCCAGCAAAACAAGGATTGAAACGGATTTATCGCAATTGCAATCACACTCAATAGCCGGGTCGAAAAACAGCTTCCAGCAAAACAAGGATTGAAACTTACTCAAATTTGGCTATATAAGCCTTGATCTCCTCTTCATCGTTGAAATACCGAATCCGGCAAAACAAGAATTACATTCTGCAAATTAGATATTTTTTAACCGTTCCATACACAAATTATTGTAAACTAAAATGCGGCATGTCACTAATTTTTCCTTAAATCTCGGCTTTTTTACTTCCCTGCAATAAAGAAAAATTAGCTTTTTTTCCTGGATTTTATATCTGCCTAACCGAAGGATTCGATAAGTTATCGAATTGTCGGCTTTTCTCCCTTATAGTTCGCCTCCAAGAATATCAGAATCGAGAGATGATTTCTAACTAATCACTCAAAAAGGAGGAGAAAAGTGAGATTCTGGAAATCTGTTAAAGAGCTTCAATTAAACCTTAAGAACATTTCAGAAAGGATGCTGGAGAGGCAGCCTGAACCTTGGAAGAAAATATTGAAACATACTGGTAAAATCTGTAAGACTTGTTGGAGGGTTATACATTGGACAGAGATTATCGTCATTGTAGTCGAGATATTGCACACATTCAGATGAAACTGTATGGTGAAGCCAGCAGCAGAAAAGAGAAGCCTTTGAAGCACCTCAAAAAGCTGCTTTCGAAAGAGGAAATCCTTCGTGCCGCCTGGGAAAACCTTAACAGAGATACAAATTCTATTGGTGTAGATTGTGTTTCTATCAGGCAGGTAGAAAGGTCTGGTGTGGATGAATTTTTGGAAACTGTGAGAGAAGAACTTAAAACAAATAGGTACCGGGCTGACAATATCAGGAGGGTAGATATTCCAAAAGAAGACGGAAGCCAGCGGCACCTCGGGATAATGACTGTGAAGGACAGGCTTGTCCAGAACGCAATGAAACTGGTTCTTGAGCCGATCTTCGAAGCTGATTTCGAGAACTGCTCTTTTGGCTTTCGGCCATACATGTCCACAAAACTTGCAAGCCTTGAAGTGTACAAATGGCTAGAAACTGGACTCAATCAGGTGGTCAAAGGGGATATAAAGAATTGCTTTGACAGTATTCCTCACCAAAAACTAATGGACTGCCTGAAAGCCAGGATTGAAGATAAATTCGTGCTATCCATCATTGAGTCCTGGCTCAAAGCAGGTATAGTGGAGGCAGATTCCGTATACTATCCCGAAAAGGGAGTCCTACAGGGAGGGATAATTTCCCCCCTGCTTGTGAACATCTACCTTGACCAGCTGGACAAGCTGTGGAGGAGAGACGTTTTTCATGGGCGTGCCAGCAGACCAGAGGAGAGGCTAGTGAGGTATGGTGATGACTTTGTAGTTCTTGGCAAGAAATGGGTTGATTTTGCATATATAGAGGCAGTCCTTGCTGATCTTGGACTCGAAATCAACAGAGAAAAGACCTACATAAGCAATGTAAAAAAGGGTTTCGAGTTTCTCGGTTATTCTTTCCGACAAATATCTTCTGAAGACGGGCTTGAAGGAAAAATCCGACTTACACCTTCAGGAAGCTCTATTAGGAGAGTTATCGAAACTATAGAAAAAGCAACGGAGTTTGACTCGTCATCCCCCCGGTCGATTGAATGTGTACTCGAAGACATCCAAAAAGTTGTGCGTCCGTGGATCTATTATTATCATCATACTGAGTACGTTGAAGGACTTGAAGAGATCCAGCGGTATTTTAACGCACAGGTCAGCGAATACGTCAGAAAATACAGGGAATCTGAGCTTTCCCCACTGCAAGAAAGCGTGCAGGTTTTTAAAGCTTTTTAACCGGTCAAAAGCTTTTTAACCGGTAAACTCTGTTTTCAATTTATTAACAGAAACCCAGGATATTTTTGCTGGTTAAAATGAAACTCAAGACTCTCGAAATGACCTTCAGTTCGACTAAAGAATTTAAGGAAAACATCCTCTGTACCCGCGGCTTCTTTGCAACGAAATTCACTGAATATGTCCAGCTACACAACCACATCACCGACAAATTCGTGTACAGCTACCCTACAATCCAGTACAAGGTGATCAAAAACAGGCTCCTTATTTTAGGCATTAATGAAGGAATCGGTGTCCTTAAAGAGATTTTTGATGATTTTGACAAGGTCAGGCTGGGAGATACCGAATATGAGATTATACAGAGGTCAATGACGATCAAAAATCAGGAATTCGGGCTTTCGGACAAGATTTACTTTTATGAATTCCTCACTCTCTGGGTTCCTTTAAACCAGGAAAACCATGAGAAATTCGTTCAAGCCAAAAGTAGGGAAGAGCAAAAAGAAATGCTCCGAGCAATTCTTACAGGCAATCTCCTTTCCATGTCAAAAGGAATCGGGTATACCGTCCCTGATAGAATAAAATGTGATGTCGATGTCCAGGTGACAAAAAGCGAATACAAAGATGTAAATTTCCTCTCTTTCTACGGCGGTTTTATGGCAAACTTCTGTATCCCGGATTATATGGGGATAGGAAAGTCTGCTGCAATGGGAAAGGGTACTGTAAAGAAGATCCGTGTATACAGGGATAATTGAAATTGTCAAATCTTTCTTTTTCAAATTGTACTGGCATCTGTCAGGTAAATTAATTTAATTCTGGCTATTCGGCACTTCATGTGGGTAGTTTGAAATCTAACTTCCCTATTTTTAGATAGATCATATTAATAAAATATCTAGTGTTTTTAAACCCTCTAGCCTTTCTTTTTATCAACTGTACAATACTGTTCATGCCTTCTAAAATGCCGTTAGTGATTCTGGAGTTAAAGTAATTTAAAATTCCATTCCAATA
>JADGNM010000058.1 GCA_017883485.1 Methanosarcina sp. | reverse complement strand
ATTGTATCATAATATAAAAGTTGAACATGAAGTGAAAATATATATTGTATCAAAAAAATAAATTATGTTCTATTTTTGCATGGGGGTCGAAATGTAAAGAGCATAAAAATTCGGGCTTAATTTGATTGTGTATATATGAAGGAATGTTTACTCTGTAGAGGTATACCCACCCCATCAAATTCTTCCACAGCTTTGGTTCTGTGAAGTCTTCGTTCCTTAGGTAGGTCATCACTATCAGTGAAACTATAAAAACTGCTAGGTGACGAAGACTTCAAAGAACCCTCCAATAACTCAATGATATGTCTTTTGAAGTATTTGAAGCGTGTTTTATAACTTCTCACGGGAGTGGACATTTAGCCTTAGGAGACGCAAATACCAGTGAAAAGCCGTGTTAATGGCTGCAATAGCCTTAGTAGGTATCCTAAAGATAGGAAAAGAGAAGCTCTCGAGGAAAAACCCTATTTCTGGAACATACAAAAATGGACAATCAAACATAAAAGTTTAAGTATATTAGTGCAATTTATTATTTAAAGGTATTTCTAGAATTAAAATCCCAAAAATCGGAGATTTTCTGGGAGTTGCGATGTAATCGCAACAGCTCGAGGTCCTTTTCGCTGCGCTCAAGAGGACTGATTTATAGGCTAATGATAACAAACTAGAAAAGTGAAAGTAAAAAAGTACGTATAAGGATAAGAATCCTGAATGAGATTGTTACTCATTTAATTCCGGCAAGCAGAAGAAGAAAAAGTTATTTTAAAGCTTTCCGGCATTTTCTTTCCGGGCTGCAGGTATCTTCAGTTCATTTTACACTAAACCTCTTTTCTGAGCTTTTCGTTTATCTTCCAGCAAGCTTCCTTCGAGATTTTCCTTACCTTATATATCTCGCTGCCGCTCCGGACTTTTTCGGTTTGGGCTTATTTGGCCTGAAAGCCCTCTCCGGGCACTTCTTGGAATCGGTTCTGCCACGTACTTCAAAGCCGAGGCTGAAACATTCGCCCTTTTGCTCATCAATAGCCGTATAAAATCTGCAGTCTTGGCATGTAGGCATTCGGATTACTACCTCCAAATATGTGAAGGCCACCTGGTTATCATTCCAGAGTGTTTGCCGGATACAACCTCTAAGTTAGAAGTCGCCTCACTTCATATATGTAAGCGCGAAGATGTATCCTATTAATAATACTTATCTATAAATAAAACATTTTTGGTGGGCATTAAGGAAATCAAACCGCCGTTTTTCGTTCTTCTTTAAAATGAAAAGGAAGCATGTACCGATTGCTTTCAGGATTTCTGAACATTAAGTAAACCCGGGCAAAAAAGCAGCTACCTTTTAGAGTTTTTTAAGCTGCTGGCTGTACACTCTCTCAATCCGCTGGATACTGTCCGCTTCTTCGGGGCCTTTATCATCACGGATGCGGATGAAGCGGGGAAAACGCAGAGCGAAGCCAGAGTCATAATTGGGGCTTTTCTGGATCTCCTCAAAGGCGATCTCCATGACAATTTTCGGCCTTATTGCAAATACCCCGCCTGCTTCTCCGCCTTCCATCAGTCCGGAGAGCATTTCGGTGAGCTCTTTTAGCTGTTCGTCGGTCAGGCCTGTGCCAACCTTGCCGACCTGCAAAAAGCGGGAAGTCTCAGGGTCATAGCATGCAACACTGTAAGAGCCTATAAGGTTTGCACGCCTGCCAAAGCCCCATTCAGCTCCCACAACTACGAGGTCAAGGGTTTCCATACGGGGTTTTTTCTTAAGCCAGTTCTTGCCGCGTTTGCCAGGGGAGTAAACCGAATTTGGGTTTTTGACCATAATGCCTTCGTGCCCGGCTTTTAAGGCTTCCCTGTAGATCTTTTCCACAACTTCGAGGTCTCCGGTTATCACCTGCTCATCAACGCAAATTGACTTTGAGTCCTCAGTAGAGCTTTCCACGCAGGACTCAAGCGCTTTTCGACGCTCGATAAGTGGGAGGTCAATCAGGGTTTTGCCGTTCAGGTATATGATATCAAAGAGGTTGAGCTGGATAGGAATCCCGAGTATTTTCTCCTCCACATCGTACTTTCGCCGGAAACGTTTAAGGATTTCCTGAAAAGCCCTTGGCTTTCCTTTCTCGTCCACGGCAACGGCTTCCCCATCAAGAATTGCAGATTCGGCTTTGATATGCTTTCGAATGATCTCAACAAGGTCCGGAAGGGAATTTGTGACATTTTCAAGTTTGCGTGAAAAAAGGGTAACCGAATTTCCGGCCTTGTGGATCTGAACCCTTGCCCCATCGAATTTCCATTCGATTGCAGCTTCCTTCATCTCCTTTATGTCGGCGTCTATGTCAGGGCTGGTCTGCGAAAGCATCATTTTAATCGGCCGGTTTATTTCGATCCCGAGACCTTCGAGGGCTTCTGCACCGCCCTTTTTGGCAGATGCAGCCACTATCCCGAGGTCGTTTGTGACCATAAAGGCATGTTCCACCACGTCTGCAGGAACAGAAAAGGCTTTTGCGATGGCATCCCTGACAACTCCTTCCCCGACCCCTATGCGGAGTTCCTCAAGAGCAAGCCTGGAAATGTATTTTGCCTCCCTTGGGGTTGAGGAGTTAAAAAGGAACTGAAGGTTTTTGACCTTGACTTCCTGCGAGCCCTTTCCCGAGGCTTCGGAAGCTGTCTTGAAGCGCTGGTAGACGTCTGTTATTGAGAGTTCCGGCTGTTCTTCGAGGAAAGACGAAAAAGTAGCCTGGTTCTTCCGCTTTTCTTTTAAAATGAGAAGCGAAGTCTCCCCGATATCTCCTGTTGTCCGGATAAGGGATTCAATACTTTTTATAGCCATTCCTGAGGCTTTGGAAAGAGCAACGTACAGCAGGCTTGTACCAATTCCCAGATGCTCTCCAGTCCAGGCAGGAAAAACCTCACTCATAATAAAATGAGTTGCAAGGGGCAGCTCTTCTACGTCAACTTTCTTAAGAAGGTCCGCAACTTTATTTGTAATATCAATTGTGCTCGATATTTTTTCAATTACCTGGCAGATCTCTGCAAATTCCTTAAAGCTTGTCATTAGTCCACGCAGCTTATTATTTAATTTTTTCCGTAAATTGAGATCAAATCACTAAGAATCGCACTTGCTGTTTCAATCGGGCCTGCTCCCTTACCAGTAACCGTAATTTCCCCTGCAAGCTCGGTATACACAGATGCGACATTTAGAGTTCCTCCTACAGCAAGAGGATGTTTGATCGGCACAAGCCTTGGAGCCACCTGGATCTTTTCCCTGCTAACTTCGCCTATAAGTTTGATTACATGTCCTCTTTCGTAAGCCATCTCCAGAGCTTCGGGTGTAATCTTAGTAATTCCCGTAACCTCAACATCCTTATAAGTAACATCGAGTCCGAAGATAGCATTTGCCAGGATTACCAGCTTGCAGGCAGTATCAATCCCTTCCACGTCGTATGTAGGGTCGGTTTCGGCAATTCCCAGCTCCAGTGACTCGGCAAGAATGTCGGTGTAACTTGCCCGTTCTTCGAGCATTCTTGTCAGGATGTAATTACAGGTTCCGTTGAGGATGCCCTTGATACTTATAATTCTGTTGCCTGCGAGAACCTCGTTTGCCAGGTTAATAATTGGCATCGAACCTCCTACTGTAGCTTCGAACCTGAACTTTGATCCTGCTGCTTTTGCAGTCTCCAGGAGTTCCCTGTATTTCAAGGTAAGCGGCCCTTTATTGGAAGTAATAACATCCTTTCCTGTTTCGAAGGCCGCAAACATGTTCTGGAGACCTGGTCCGCCTGTCTTTATATCTGTGGGAGTGGTCTCGATCACAAGTTCGTGGTTTACAGACCTGATCATTTCGACACCTGTAATATTTTCGAGGGCGACAGTTCCATTTTTCTTCTTGCGAGAAAGGCAGTCGGCAAGGTCTACACCTTGAGGGTTGACAGTCGCACCCTTTGAATCCACAACAGCAACTACTTTCACTTCCAGCCCTATACTTTTCAAATACTCCTTTTTCATCAGTAGTGCCTGGGCAACGCCCTGTCCAATTGCACCGAATCCGAGAATCGAACAGCATACAGTCTTCATATTTTCAAATCTCCTAATACTTTTCAGGCCTGGATGTCTATTGGGAGAACCATGAGCAGGTCTTTTTTTGTCGAGACTGATTTCAGGATATCGAGTGCCTTTTGCAATTCCTCTTTACCCTCGGCATCGATTCTTATGAGGGCTGAAGAAAGCAGATTGATGCCAGGCATGGAGAGGGAAAGATCCACAACCTCGGCAAATCCTGTTTTGTCAATCTCATCAATAGTATCCTGGATCCCTGTATGAACTACGTGCCCTATGAGAACAACGTTTATAGTTTCCCTGAAACGCTGTTCTCCAACTCTTACAACTCTGACTCCGCTTTCTTCGAGTTTAGCTTTTATTATCCCAATGCTTTCAGGTTTGGCTTCAAGTACAAGCTGGACTGGTACTGTTTTTCTGGGGGTTCTTTTTTGATGATGATGTAATACAGTTATCAGGTTAGCTTTGCATTCCGAAAGAGGCTGGAGGGCTAAAAGCATCTGCCCGGGCACATCTTTTAATTCAATGTCCATGGAAACTCTCATCTTGTCCCTCATGCAATTTATATAATCTCTATAAACTTAATCCCGTAAATTAAGGCCTAAGAAAGTTGAAAGGGCATCTGGAACTTTGCCTGATCTTTCAAAGTTATTTACTGTACTTGCTGCTTAGTGGATGAATTTAGTTATATAGTTTGCGATCTATTTTTTTCAAAAGAGATTGTACCGGATACATCTTCCGAGTTATTCCTGTTTATTTTCATCTTCTGTTTGCTTAGAGATATGTTCATCAGGAATACGGATAATATTACCTCTGCCTCTCTTGAATTTTTCAATCAGGCCGCGCTCTTCGAGGTCAGAAAGCATAAGGCTGACTTTTGATTCCGAGTAAGGGGATTTCTTTCGGAGTTCTCTCTGTGTGATTCGATTTCCGCAAGCTCGGATCAGGTCCAGGAGTTCCTTAAGATCATCGGGAAGATTTATTTTGCGATCTTCCTGAGATTCTCTTGCCTCTTCACCTGTGGATGCAGGCAACTCAGATTTTATTTCAACACAATCGTCAAGATCCTCTGCTGAATTCTCTGTGGAACTGTCTTCTATCTCTTCAGAAAATTTCGCTTCCGTTATGGGATTTCCAGCTTCTAATCTCTTTAGATCTCCGTTTCTTCCCGAAAAGCCGTTTCCATCGGAAAAACCATCAATTATTTCAGGAGGTTTCTTATTGTTCTTCTTTAAGAAGTGGCTCAAGAGGTAGACGCCCAGTAGTGTAACGACTATGAAGGCGAGGAAAGCAGAAACCAGATAAACGTTTTCAGAGTTTGGTTGAGACGCTGGCTGTGCCGTGTTAAAGCTCGGATCCGCAACTTCAGACCTATTCTGGCTCAGAAGTTCTTCTTCATACGGGGGAAAGAGCAGGAGGTCATGTACATATTCTCCTTCAATTGAAATCACAACAGTTTCCTTAGCTTCATAAACTAGGGTTTTTCCCTCTAAATATTGAGCAGTTATTAAATAAGTTCCAGGAGTAAGATTGAAAGAGAAGTTTGCATCCGTCGCAACAACGTTCTGTATGGGAGTAGAATTAACTTCAATTACTGTGTTATTAAGAGGTTTGAAACTATTCCACTCATAAACAGTCCCGTGAATTGTGGCCGCGAGTGCATTTCCCTGGGTAAAAAAGATTAGAAGAAAGACACAGGCGATCCTGCTAAGCTTTTTAAAATTCACGCAATCTTAAACGAGTTTTTAACATAAATCTTTTACTTTTCGTTACAGAAATTTATAAAGCTATAAAGGCGTATTCAAGCTTTATCAAGGAAATTGAGACCTTATCAAGCTTGAATGCTCATGTCTGCCCGCGAATCTAACTGTTCAGAAAAGAATGCTTATATCTACCTCATTCTATACAGCTGTAATAGGACTTACTAAGGGAGGTAGTCAGATGAAAAAAATAAGATTTATGCGATATCTGACTTACTTTACGATCATATTTACACTACTTATTGTGCTGCCGGGAGCAGCCTTTGCTGACAAAGCCACATCTGAAGGACACGGAAACCAGAATCAGAATATGCAAGAGGAATCAGGAAACTCGTACGTTAATGAAATAAACAATACAAGCGATTCCAACATCTCTGTGGCTGGCCCTGAACAGTTTTCGGGCGACCCAGATGTAAAAAATCAGAACAGTATTTCCGAATATAAACAGGAGAGACAGAAGATAAAAAAAGAACTCGAGCTTCAAAGGGAAGAATACCGGAAAGCAAAAAAGGATTTCCTTAAGGTCAAAAGCCAAATCCACGCCGAAGAGCTTAACCCAAACTCAAATGAAGCTTTAAATGCCACAAAGCTCTATCTTAACTCAAGCATTAGCTTTATGATCGCCCATCTTTCAAATGTAAAGAGCAACATGGAATATTCAAATAGTAACGGGACGGAAAAAATAGTTACTGCCATAGATGAAAAGATTGAACTGCTTGGGACTGAAAAGGCAAAAGTTGCAAACGCTTCCAGCCAGAAAGAGCTTGCTACGACGGTCAGGTCAGTACGCGAAACATGGGTGGACGCACAGAAAATCAGTCTTGCAGGCGCAGGGCAGATTGTCAGTGGGAAAGTCGGAGAATTTCTCGAGAAATCCGAAGTTCTCTCCGGTATACTCGATGCGAGGATAGAGAACCTGAATAAAACCGGAGCTGATATATCTGACCTTAAGATAGAACTTGCCAGTTACAAATTATACTTAAAATCTGCGCAGGATAAGAAAAAAGATGCGGATTCCATTTACGAAGATCAGAACGTCACCCGGGAAAATCTGGAAATGGCAAACAATTACTTGCTTCAATCCATTAGTGACATCAACAAGGCAAATAAGCTACTAAAAGATATTTTCGAAGAACTGAAAAAATCCGAAAACCCAACAATTAATGAAGTCGATGTCGAAAGTAGCCCGAAAATCGAGCATAACAAAACTCGCTGAAAAAAATTAGATTTGAAGAGGCATAAAAATGGTCAAATCAGCTCATCTGCTCGTGCTGTCAAGTATAATTATCTGGCTTGCAGTATCCGGATGTATCGGAAATGATAAGTCTAATTTAAAAGAAGCAGGAAAAGGCTCAAACTATACTGAAGTGAGGAGTAGCAACGCACAAAACGGCTTACTAAACGGCTCACTAAACGGCGCACCAGCCGAAGATATAGATGTGGGCCTCACGCAAGCAGAACTCAAGGAGCTTGATTCTGATATGGCAGATCTTCAGGACTTGCTTGGAAACTCAAGCGTTGGAGAGGATATAGCAATTGAAAATGCGGAAACGGAAAAAAGTGAAAACTTAACTAAGGAGAAAGTTCTCACTTAAAAAACATATTTTCTTTGTTCTTTATTCTCCGAATTTCTTCTTCCAGGTCCTTTATTCTTGATTCTAGCTCATTCATATCTTTTCCGGTAAATATCTCTTTTTTGGACATGGCATCCTGAATCTTTTCGGAAACCTTCTTTTCAAGGTCTATTGTCTGTTTTTTGCTTTCATCAATCAGCTCCTGGACAGCCTTTTTTCCTTCCTCCTTACTGATGTCTCCTTTATCCACAAGATCCTTTACTAACTCATTTATTTTATCTTCTGTCATTGCCCAGAGGCCAGCACCTATGAGCCCGATTTTTCTAACTGATTCTCTCATGTACAAACGCTTCTTTAACTCATTAACCTGAGGGAAAATAATTTTAAAATAATTAACCTGATATAATCTTAATAATGTATTAAAAGTTCCTTCTATTATTAAAACCGTACTTATATGGCTGGCTTCACAGCAAGTGATTAACAATGCAGAGCTGAAATTAAGCCAAATGAACCAATCTTTAATTTAGAACCGTATATTCCTGACATTTGTTCCCAACATTTTAAAGAAATAGCACTTTACTAAAGAAATAGCATTTTATTCTAGAATTATTACTCGTCAACTTTTGGACTTGGCTTTGAAGTTGTGATTTAATTTAATACAGATATCCTTATTATTCTCCGGGTTCTTGTTATAATCACCAAATTCGGGAAACAATAACGATTTGGAATATCCTATAAAATATCAGAAGCAACTAAAATCAAACAAAATTTGACAAAAGTTTAGAGAGTGGGAGTGCATGAGAAATCAAATATTTGAGAAGCTAAAAAAGACATCAGGACTTTTACTGGCGGTCCTTTTTGTAGTTTTATTGGCATCTGCATCTGCAGTCGCAGCTTCTGCAGTTTCGCCAGGTCAGGAGACAGGAACAAAATCTGTTAGTCAATATCAATATAGTGAGCCAAACCTGTTCTCTCTGCAAGGAGTCGGACCCAAATATAAGGATGTACAAATAAGCTATTCGACAAGCAGCATCACAGGCCAACCTCTTTTTAACTACAAAGACTCGACAGGCACACACGGTTTCAAAGGAGACGAGATCCGTACACAAGAAACAGAGATGGGTACGATGTTTACCGTGACCTTAGAAAGTGTTCCTGATCTCCGTGTTACAACACTAACCTTGCTGGTGCCTGCAATCAACCTTGATGGTTCGGCACGAGAATTTAAAACTATTGCGATCCGGACAACCAGCAAAACTACAATCGGTAGACCGCGTTTCGCTAAGGGAGTATTGCAGTTCTATGAAGTGATAGACCTTAAAGGAACCGCTAACAGTGTCGTATTTTGAGTTGCATCGACCGAATAACGCGCACGGATCATCTGAAATAGGCGAATTTAGCTAATCAGCATAAAGCAACATCAGTTCTATTATGCTGAGTTAAATTATTTAATGAAACTTAACGGACTCCTTTAACAGTTTATACCTTTCCAGGCATTCTTCCGCAATAACATTTAAGGGGATGCATTTCCGAGCGTGTCTGCCTGACGCAATGGGCAATTTGCAAAAAAATCGCAGTGCCCTGCTCATGTACTCTGTGGGTCAACTCTTCAAAGGACCTGATCTGAGAATCGCTGTCAATCATCAGCGAATTATACATTGAGCATTTCCCGGATTGTTGAATTGCTGCATAACCAGTAATAATTGCTCCAACTTCACCTCTGGCAAGGAGTTCGTATTTTTTCAGCAGCATTTCTGTCGGGCATCCGTTTTTGTCAGCCATGCCTTCATGGGTGGCGGAACGAATGATTATATTTTTGAGTGTGACACCTGCAATCTTGGCATCACCAAAAACGCTTTTCATCAAATCACTCCTTGCTATCTAAGCCGTCCATCATTTGTGATTGAAATTGTTTCATTAAATTATGTAGAGCGTATGTTGAGATTAACTTGCAGGTTTTGGATCTGATAGTGCTTTTTGGACAAAGGTCACTTCAAACGAAAATGATCCTATAGTATAAATTCCAAAATCAGCATATGATTGCAGCCAATGTATTTATGAACACAAACATTTAGTTTAAAACCATTTTAGATTCTTTAAACACGGAAAGTATAGGCAGGCATGGAAAAAAACTCAATCAGGTCTTTATAACCGCGGAAAACGCGGAAAACGCGGAAGAAAAATTATGCCTGCGTTTTAATTCGATTTTCTTTAGGAAAGGAGAGAAAATATCATAAAACGTATCTCCAGCCTTCCTTTCTTAGAGACTCCTTTCGGAGTTGATAGTCGGGCATAACCAGACTGAGGTTTTTCCAGAATTTGGATGAATGGTCTTTGTACTTTACGTGGCAAAGTTCATGGGCTACAACATATTCAATCTGTTTTATAGGAGCCATTATTATCTGAATGTTAATCCTGATTATATTAGTATTCGAGCAACTGCCCCCAACGCTTTGCCTGAGGTTTAACAACTACAGTTGGGGTATCGATTTGCAGTTTGCGAGAGTATTTGTGCATAATCTCCCTGAGTTTATTTTCAGCATGTTCAAGGTACCATTTCCAAAGTGTATCTCTTACAACCTGGTGCTGGCTTTTTTGAGGCGTATTTTTCGAGACAGTAACCTCAAAATACTTTCCTTTTAATTTGATAGAAGGTTCAATCTCTCCTGATAGAATTTTTAGGTTGTACATAAATACAAATACGAAAATTAACATGTCTTAAAAATTAAGGATTATCATTTAAAAATTAATAAATGAGATGTCAAACACGGTCTTTATGTGGACTCACAAATTAACACACTTTTCTAATTTAATCTAAATTTATCATCTTCAACAAACAAGATCGTATAGGAAAAAACTAGATCCACTTCCTTTAACCGCGGAAAACGCGGGAAACGCAGAAATAATTATATCCATAAGTTAGTCCTCTTGAGCGCAGCGAAAAGGACATCGTGCTCCCGAAGCGAAACTCGGGGCGGAAAGAAGTATACCAGGGCACAGTTTCCTTCAGCGTCTTCCGCGTTTTCCGCGGTTATAAAGACTTGATTGAATTTTGCCGTGCCCTTCAGTGTTTTTCGCGGCTATGAATACAGGTTTAACATAGAATATTTAGATAAAACAAGCATTTATGATCCATTTTTTAGCTTTTAAAGTATTTCATTAATTTTGGCAAAACCT
>JADGNM010000413.1 GCA_017883485.1 Methanosarcina sp. | reverse complement strand
ACGAGAAATGTGGAATAAACTGGTTCGGAAAAACGGAAGCTGTTGTTCGTTTAGTATTTGGTATTGATCCAATGCTTGAATCCGTTTTGAGAAAGAACGAGATCAGAGAAGAAAAAGTACAGAAAATTATGAAAAGTATAACAAATTCGTGGTCCACAGATTTAATATCTGATCCTATGCCTATTCAGGACGCTGTGGATTTAGCCAAATTCCTGGTAGAACTTACAAAAAATTATTTCCGATTTAAACCAGGTGCTGCAATCGTAGGCGGTCCTACCGAAATTGCAGCGATAACAAAACATGAAGGATTTAAATGGATAACTAGAAAACTTTATTATGACAGAGAACTTAATCTATAGGGACTTACCAATAATTCAAAGGAGGAGGAACAAATGACCTCTAAAATAATAAATGCGCACACATCGGCATCAGGCATCGACACAAAAAAGATAAACACCGATTTTGAATATAAATATCAATCAATAAATACTCATAACTTCGAAATGAAGTGTAAAGATAATATAGCCAAAATACAAAAATCAAAAAATTAATTTGTTTACTTTCATACTTGCGTTCCCATCCGTATACCGGATATAAATGAATTGTGATATATCTGCATACCTTTTGGATCGAAGTTTCAACCTTCTTTAATTCTCTCATTGTCCTTTCTCTTTTCCTTATCTCAAACTGATCTTTCTTTATAAACTAACTATTTTTTTTAATGATGTTCAACCGCTGTCTCCGCCGTTTCAGCTGTTTACTGATAGTGTGAGGCTGTCGTAAAGTGCCTGGATTTTCGCTTTAAATTTTTCAATCTTTGCCTGTGGAAAACCAGAACTTATATAGTGCGGAAATGATAGGAAAAGCGCAATAATATGAGTATCTTGCATAATACAGTTTATTTTCAATATCCTCACCAATAACGATAATAAGTATATCGAAGAAAAAAATACTATAGTATTTCCAGTGGAAATAAAGGGGTTTTGAATTCACTGTGTACTTTATACATATTTTTAGGTATTTATAATGTTTTGTCTTCACAATTACACAAGTCTCGGAAAACACGAAAAAAACTGTGCCATTGCTCTTTTTTCCACTTTTTCCACGCTTTTTCCAGTTTATCTCTTCATTTGGATTAGTGAAGGAAATGGTGAAGGAAATTATATAAACTACTATAATTGCAACCGTTACGAATCAGTCAGTTAATAAGTAGGAATAAGTATGAACAGGTAAGAAGTGTTTGTATGACTGAACAACAGGTCGAAAGTGTGATTATCGAAATTCCGAAAGGAAGTCGGAACAAATATGAGTACGATAAAGAAAAGAAAGTGATTAAATTCGACAGAATGCTTTTTTCTTCAATGGTATATCCCTGTGAATATGGTTTTTTCCCCAATACTTTAGCACTTGACGATGATCCTTTAGATGCACTTGTCTTAACATGGGAGCCTACATTTCCGGGATGTGTAATAGACGTATATCCTGTTGCATTGTTTGACATGGAAGATGATAAGGAAGAGACCAAAAGATACTCTGTGTTCCAAAGAGTGACCCATTATGGAATTACGTAGAAACAATTGAACAGGTCCCTCCTCATTTATTAAAGGAAGTCACTCACTTCTTTGAAACTTATAAGAATTTAGAGGGCAAACACGTGATGGTTATTGGTTGGGAAGGTCTCGAAGAAGCTGTCAGAATACTAGAGGAAGCTAAGTCCCGATATCTTGAACAAAATAATAGTTACAAAAAATAAAGAGGGACCCATGGTCAATTGTACCAGGCTCCCTGAAATCTCACTTATCGCCTTTTATTTTACATGGATTTTATTGGCAACTACCCTGCTGAGTAGTTTTACTCGACAGTTTATTTCTCTGTTATTTAAGTCCCAGCAGTGTTATTCCCTATTTTTGCTAAATTGTTATCTCCTACAGTTATTGAATATCCGAAGTTGTTAGTATTTTTTGGAAGGATAGAAAGTTTCCAATTTCCAATTGCCCCGGGGACTGTGTAGGTTTCCACATAATGCTCATTGACATTCTGATAAATGTTTTCATTCATCACTGCTGGCAATGGGTTGTAACCTCCTAAACTGACACTGCCGCTTTCAACTGATTTCACAAAGGTCATATTAACATGGCTGGAATTGCGTGTCAGTCCCAGTTCAAAAGATGGTTTTTCCTTTTTAGGTGAACAGAGCAATCCCATATCCATATTATAAATATCAGTCGAAACTTCAATCATTATCGGCTCATTGGTCATGGCATTGAAATTTTTAACATAAGGAACTACAGGCTGCTGCCAAACGTTGAATGACAGACCTATCTGGGAGGTGTATCCTTCATTCGCTTTCCCGTTAACATTCAGATCGATGTATCCGTTGTAAGATCCTGTTGCGTTTTCAGGAACTTGAACCTGTATGGTCATATTAGCGACTTCGCCTACTTTTATAGTCGAAGGGGCGGATATTTTTATTGCATCGTCGCCAAATGCCTGTGAAAACCCTGGAGAGGTATTAATCAGTTTCGGATCGATTGTGATGTCCTTTGATGCTATATTTTTAATATTTATCTTATATTTATACTCCTTTCCGTTCTCAACATTATCAGAGATATAACTTGCCTGAAGCTCGATCTTAGGCTGGGCCTGGACTGAGATACCAAGTTGCATTGAATTGACATAGTCGGTGGAATTTGGCATATGATCATCAGTGAAGGCAATTTGGCCCTGGTAGTACCCGCTTTCCGTATCCCTGGGAATGCTCTCCACGATATTGAATTTCTTTACTGAGCCCGGAGCTACAGTTGCATTTGCCGGAGATATCGTAATCCAGCTTTTACTTATGTCGCTCTGACTGTTAGGCACAGGTACTAATTTCGGTGTGTAACTATTCAGGGTATAGTTAGCGGCGTTCCTTGAAGCGCTGCTCGAATCCCCTCTAAAACAGGCAAACTATTCTTTCTGATTGTGGAAATGTAAGC
>JADGNM010000412.1 GCA_017883485.1 Methanosarcina sp. | reverse complement strand
TGGAAATTGTGGTTGAGTGGATACTATGGAGGAATTTTAATGCAGAAAAAAATGACCAAAGCAATAGGTGTTTTTACACTTGTTTTATTTGTCCTGTCAATAACAGGAGCAGCAGCGACATGTAACCTTTGCAAAGCAAAAGCCGATACATTCAATTTCAGCCCTTCTCTGAAAAGTGGTAATGTACTGAAGAATGACCAGGGAAGCGGAATCAAAGTCGCAAGTATGTCGAAGTGCACAAATGGCGGCAAAGTTAGCATGAAGAGTAACGGCGCTTTCAGCTATAAGCCAGCTTCCTGTTCTGCGACTGGTACTGTAAAAGATACCTTCGTATACAAAATAAAAAACAAATGCGGACAGGTTAGCGCCGCAAGGGTTAGAATAAACTACAAATGCAAATAAAAATGTTGTAACCACACATTAAAGGGAACAGGAAGCGTTAATCTTCCTTGGAGTTTAATCCCCGGTTCCCTTAATCCTTTAGATTTCACAAATAATCCTTTCGACTTCAAATTAAGGAACCAGGTCAATCCAATCAATGGATCCAGGCTTATATTCCGACAATTCTTCTTCGTTTCCGTTTAACATATTGTCTATGATCTTTTCTATATCCTGTCCTACTTCTTCAATGCTTTTTCCTGTTGTATTTACTTCAAAAACCTTTTTGCACCACTCAAAAGCTTCGATAAGAATTACATCGAGAGCTTCGGCTTCAACATTCTCTTTTATCTTCTCCTCCGAATAGCCTCGTGTGTTTAGTCTCATTTCCAATTCAAGCGGATATGCTCTGAGTACAATAACAATATCTGCAATATAATGGGCAAGATGACTTTCAATAATCACTACCTCGTTTTCTCTCCCATGCTCCTCTTTAAGTTCATTTCTATCTATAGTTTCCTGAAGGTATTCCCGGATGGGCTCCATATCCGCAATGACAGCATCCCTTTTCTCATCTATTTCAGTGTAGAGATGCTTCTCTTTAATCAGGTCATTAAGGTGGATTACTTTCCAGCTCCTTTTATTTTCAAGAAGCCTGCTAACTGAAGTTTTCCCAGTACCCGGCGTACCGGTGAGTCCTATTAACATGAAGAGAAAAAATGAGCTTATATCAATTATATTTAGTGCACCCATAAACGAAAATATTTAGTTCATCACAAACGAAATGGATTTGTGTTGAGAATATTCACGATGTGGCTACTTGTTACTGCTTGAGTCAACATAACATGTAACTTACGACAACCATATTTTGGCTCGCCACCATGTATTGACCTTTTCCTTCAGAACTTATATGAGTATAAAGAGATCCTCTTCAATGATTAGCCTTTATTATTAGCTCCTCTATTTACGTTAATTTTTGCCTTGAGGCTTGATATTCAGAAAAAATAGAGAAATATGTCTAAAAGACTATCAAATAGAAATCCTACAGCAGCTAGAAGTTCAAAACGTATCTTACGAGAGAGGAAATTTTATAATTATTGAGGAAGTGTGAAGAAAGAACAGTTTCATATATTGTTAAGAGATAATTTTTTATAAAGGAACATCCGTCTTTATTTGATGTACTTCTAAAACTTTTTAAGTAAAAAATGGGGGTAATTTCTCTGCGTTTTACGATAATTCTTTCCGCTCTTAACCTTAGTTCGATGTCTTAGGTTACTTGCTGTAATTGAATATCGAATGAAATCACATTGATTAACACCTGTTTTTTGGAAAAGTAAAGGGTACATAAAAGTGCAGGACAGACATCTTAAGTTTGGACTGTTTGTTGAAAAAAAGCATAAAACTCACTCAATCTTATGAAAATATTTCTCCCTTTTAAATCGGGGGGTTTAAGTGGAAGATTTATTTTCGGCACCAGTGAGAATTGGATCTAGTATCTTAGAGAATCGGATCTAGTATCTTAAAATCGGGTCTAATATCGTCGAGGGTCAGATCTAATATCCTTGAAAATTCGATCCAATATCCGGTATCTTTGATCTGATATCTTTGATCTGATACCTTAGATCTAATATCATTCGAAATTTGTTGTTGAGTGGATACTATGGAGGAATTATAATGCAAAAAACTATGACTAAAGTAATAGGCGTTTTTACGCTCGTTTTCTTTGTAATGTCAGTGACAGGAGCAGCAGCAACGTGTACGCCATCTAAAGCAAACGCCGATACATTCAATTTCAGCCCGTCTAAGTATAGTGGAAATGTACTGTCCAACGACAAAGGAACTGGCATTAAAATTGTGAGTATATCGAAGACCACAAATGGTGGCAAAGTGACCATGAAGAGTAATGGCATTTTCTCCTACAAGCCAGCTTCCAGTTCTAAGACTACCATAAAAGACAGTTTTACATACACAATAGTAAACAAACGCGGACAAAAAAGTACTGCAAAAGTTACAATAAATTATAAAACTCAGGGAAGTACTGGTACTGTTGTAGAAGTAACCCGGCTTGATCAGATAAACACAGCCCTTAAGAAAGGCCCGGTTTTTTTGAAACTTGGAGCTGAATGGTGTGATTATTGCCAGAAAATGAAGCCTATCATGCAGCAAATGGCAACAGAATACAAAGGAAAAGCAACGATCGTGTCCGCAGATGTAGACAAGAGTCCTGAACTTGCTGACTATTTCGGAGTAAGCTCCATGCCTGACTCCTGTGTGATAGTGAGTGTTAAAAACGGAAAATACGTTTACATGAAACAGAATGGGAAAGTCACCACGGATAGGTCCCAGGCCAGAATTATCGGATACAATAATAAAGCAGTGTTTGAAAAAGTCATTAACCTTGCCCTTAAACAGTGAGGGAAGGATAAATCCAATAAAGGGGAGTCTACTTCCTCCCAATTTTGAGTCCATCGCCTCTGGTTTAACTGGAGAAGCTACAGAATACGTGCAAAATCAAATTGCGGACGGCCACCCTACCTTAAAAGGTAGGGTATGCAAGGGCCGTCCGCTGTTATTTTGGGAATAGTTTAGTGTTCTTAGACAAAACT
>JADGNM010000411.1 GCA_017883485.1 Methanosarcina sp. | reverse complement strand
AACATCCATAAAATTTACCTCTTTTACCGGCAGGAAAGCCGGAGAATTTCTGTAATGATATTGAATTAATTCTCATATTGTCCTTTCGCTTAAAAGTTTTGCTCTTCCCAGCAATCCATCAGGTTGTATTAGTTATCGATCCCTTCGCTCCTGGAATTACAAAATATACCAATCGATTCATGTTTCAAAGATGTTTCTTTAAGAATTGCAAAGCTTTTTCCCAGGCATCCTGCGCTGCTTCTTTGTTGTATGTTGTCGGATTTGTATCGTTCATGAATGCATGACCTGTATTAGGATATACTTTGTACTGGAAATTTTTATTGAGCTTTTTCATTGTCGCTTCAAGTTGCGGCAGGGCCCGTACTAGCGCAATATCCTTTTCACCGTAAAATGCCATGATCGGGCAGGAGATCCTGGCCAATTCTTCCTCTTTCTCAGGCGCATGTCCATAAAACGGCAATGCTGCGGCAAGAGTCGGTTCACCTGCCGCAAAGCTGTAGCTGTAGGTACCACCAAAACAAAATCCCATGACTGCAATTTTCTCCACTTTGTTTTCCCGCTTTAGATAGTTGAAGCATGTTTTGAGCTGTTCTACAGTTTCCTTCCCAAATTCTTCGACCTGAGAGGACTCATAGCCGCACGCATTTTCTTCTGGGCTTCGTCACGGGTAGAAGGATTGGCGACCTCGGCCAAAATGGACTGGTCTATTTTTTTAGTGATCCCGGTATGAGAAATAAGATCAGGTGCGAGAACAAGATAGCCTTGGGCAGCCAGTCTATCGGCAATGCTTCTGATATTATTGTTAAGTCACCATGTTGGTTATTTCTCTCCCATTGAATTAATCATATTATCTCTCCGGATGCATCTTTCCCCGATGATGCATTGTTGAGAAACTTACACTTCAGTATATCATTAAATGTAACGCTATAAATAATTTCCTAAAATTGCGGTAACTAAAAACGAAAAAGTTAATTTCATATAGTGTGTATCTAATTCAAAAGGGGAAAAGAACCGAATCTCTAAATGAAATATTTATAGAAGTATTTGATTTGTTACTGTGATTGTTGGAGGAAGATGTTATGGCAAAAATGAAAGCAATACAGGTGATTGCTCCGGGAACTGATTTTAAGCTGGTTAACATTGATATTCCCGAGCCAGAAGAGAATGAAGTCCTTATTAAAGTAGAAGCATGCGGTATCTGCCATGGGGATGTGCTGGTAAAGGAAGGCCACTTTCCCGGACTCACCTATCCAAGGATACCCGGACATGAAGTTGTAGGAACCATAAAAAAATTAGGTTCTGACTCAAAACACTGGAAAGTTGGCCAAAGAGTCGGGATCGGGTGGCATGGCGGCCATTGCTGCCACTGCAGAGCCTGTCGTAATGGTGAATTTGGTTCCTGTGAAGATGCTCTTGTTACAGGTCTTTCAATTGATGGGGGGTATGCTGAATATATGGTAGCCAGAATGGAGGTGCTTACACCTATTCCCGAAGAGCTTAATTCAATTGAAGCAGCACCTTTACTCTGTGCCGGCAGAACAACTTTTGGAGCATTAAAAAGTTCCAACTTAAAAGGAGGTGACCTTGTGGCAATTCATGGATTGGGGGGACTTGGTCATCTTGCAGTCCAATTTGCCAATAAGCTTGGTTTAAAAGTCGCAGTAATTTCAAGAGGAAAAGAAAAGGAGCAACTGGCGAAAAAACTTGGAGCTCATTATTATTTTGATTCAAATGCTGTTGAACCAGCCCAGGAGCTAATGAAACTGGGCGGGGCAAATGTCATACTTTGCACTGCTCCGGATAGCAAATCGATGTCAGAACTTGTAAATGGTTTAGCCAGAAACGGCCAGATGATCATAGTCACCTTCTCAAATGAACCAATGGTTATACCGCCAGTTATTTTAATGATGGGTCAGAGATCAATTAGCGGATGGGTTGGAGGAACTCCGCAAGACGCATTAAGGTTTAGCGTAGTTTCTAACATAAAGCCAATGGTTGAGGTTTTCCCGCTGGAGCAGGCTGCTATTGCTTTTGAAAAGATGATGACTGCAAAAGTTCACTTCAGGGCTGTTTTGAAAATTGGAAGTGATTAAGAATGGCTGATATAGTTAAACTAATCCAGGAAAGACATTCCAGCAGAGGCCAGTTCGATCCAAAAAAGCTTGTTCCGAAGGATCAATTAAAGATGATTTTAGAGTCAGCTCGTTGGGCTCCGACAGCACATAACATGCAGAACTTTGAAATTATTGTAATTGATGATAAAAAGGTTATTGAAACTCTTGGAAAAATCGAATCCATTATATCAGAAGAATTTATCCGAGAAAACTTTGAGCAGCTGTCTATGTCAGAAGAAGAGCTAAAAAGAAAAAAAGTAGGGATTTTAGGGACGCAATTTCCACCAAAATGGAGAAATGCCTCTAAACTGGATGAGGCAATTAAGGAAAGAAAACCTGCTCCTCTTAGCGACACTATCAGGGGTGGGAATACTATACTTTTGATTTTTTATGATAGAAGAAAGAGAGCTCCAGCATCTGAGGGTGACGTTCTGGGGTTCTTAAGCCTCGGTTGTGTGATGGAAAATATATGGTTGACGTCCCAGTCATTAGGTATAAGCATGCATATAATGAGTGCGTTTGGTGGTGTGCAGAAAGAATTAAAAAAGATACTTGATATTCCTGAATATATGGAATTTGGATTTGCATGCAAATTAGGCTATCCGGTTTCAGAAACAAAATATCTGAGGGTAAGACGGGATATAGGGTATTTCACACATCATAATAAATATGGGGAAAAATGGTTGGTTTGAGATGAGACAATGCTATTTAGAAAAATGAATAAAGTGGAATCTGGTCTCTCTATACTGGGCTTTGGATGCATGCGACTGCCAGTAACAAAAGACGGAAATATCGATGAAAACCAGGCTACCGATATGCTCAGGTATGCCATAGATCATGGCGTGAACTACGTTGACACCGCCTATCCATAC
>JADGNM010000057.1 GCA_017883485.1 Methanosarcina sp. | reverse complement strand
CCGCAACTCGACTCAAAAGACAATCATATCCGAAGTCCTTATCCTCACCATGCATTCCTCTCCGGTGCCTATTTTTAAAGAGTCGAAGATGTGATTTGTAACCTCAACATTCAGAATTGCTTCGCTTTCTTTCAATTTCAGGGACATTATCCGGCTGGTGCCCTTGTTCACGATGTTCCTTATCACACCATTGAGCAGGTTTTTCCTGTCCTCTTTCCTGATTGAGTGGGCATTTTCGCTATTCACAAGCTCAATATTCTCAGGCCTTATTCCCCAGCTAACTCTATCTCCTGCCATCCGCCTGATGTAGGGAGCGGTAATCTCCGTACCAAGGGACCAGAGGAAGGTACACTCATCTCTTTGCCCATGCCTTTCTACAACAGCATCGTCAAAGAGGTTAGAGAATCCCACCAGTTCTGCCACATAGCGGGTTTTCGGATGATAAAATACGTCCTCAGGCGAGCCTAGCTGCTGCACCTTGCCATTGTCAAAAACAACTATCCTGTCTGCCATGGTAAAGGCTTCTACAGGGTCATGAGTGATGAAAATTACAGGAACCTCGAGCCTCCTCTGGATCGCCCGCAGTTCTTTTCTCAGTTTCAGGCGGACGACGGTGTCCAGGGATGAAAAGGGCTCGTCCAGGAGCAGGACCTCCGGACTGGGAGCAAGAGCCCGTGCAAGCGCAGCTTTCTGCTTCTGGCCGCCGGAGAGTTCGCCAGGATATGCAAACTCAAGCTCTTCGATTCCTGCAAGGCCCAGCATCTCGTCTACTCTACTCGCTTTCTCCATAAAGCCCAGGCCTTTGAGCCCGAACTCTATATTTTGCCGCACATTCATGTGCGGAAAAAGGGCATTTTCCTGAAACATGTACCCTATTTTTCGCTTCTGAGGGGGCAGATTTATTTTCCTCTTGCTGTCGAAATACAGTTTATCGTTTATCCTTATGGTTCCTGCGTCCGGGTTCTCAAGCCCTGCAATGCAGCGGAGAGCCGTGGTTTTTCCTGAGCCTGAGCATCCGAACAGGACTGCGAATTCGGAGTCGGTATCAAAGCTACAGTGCATTGAAAAGCTTGGCTTTTTCTCTTTCCATTTCCTGTTTTTCCTTCCGTAGAATTTCTTTTCGATGTCAACCTCAACAGTCATTCCCTTTATTCTCCAGTCCTTTTTATTGTTCTCCCAGTTTACTGGTAGCTGCAATAGTTATGAGGGATATGGCGATCAAGATCAGCACAAGCAAGTTAGCAAGCTCGTTGTTCCCTGCCTGGTATGCCCCATAGATGGAAAGAGGCATAGTGCTGGTTTTTCCCTGGATATTTCCTGCAACCATTAGGGTTGCCCCGAACTCTCCGACAGCTCTTGCAAAGCTCAGGACACAGCCTGCGATTATGCCTTTTTTTGCAAGGGGAATAGTTATGAAGAGCGCTGTTTCGAATTCATTTCTTCCCAAAATACGGGCCGCTTCTTCAACGCTTCTATCGACGGCCCCTATGGAAGATGAAGCGGTCTTCACCATAAGTGGCAGAGATACGACAAAAGCTGCAATTGCAGCAGCCTGCCAGGTAAACAGTATCCCGCCCCCGGTAATTGCGAAAAAAATGCTTCCCAAAATCCCGTTTTTCCCTAGCAAGAGCACAAGGATGTATCCTGTCACTGTCGGAGGCAGAACCACGGGCAGGGTAAAGAGTATATCAGCCAGCCGCTTTCCCGGAAATTCTCTTTTTGCCAGCAGATATGCAATCAAAAGCCCGAGCACTGCCACGAATAAGGTTGAAATAGTGGCAATTTTGAGCGTTAGCAGAAGTGGGCTTATGATCAATTGAAGCGTTTCCATCAAATCCCTTCTCGAGATTCAGGTTCTGTTTTTGGGTCCTTAAAATATTTTATCCTTTTCTAGGTTCTCTTCCTTGTTTTCGTTTTAATTCCGATGTTCTTCCCTGCTGCTTTGCTTTAAGTTTATCTATTCCATTTTATTTTTTATATTCTATGGGTTTAATTTTCCAATCTTTACATTCAGGGAGCTTTAAGGACATATTTTATCATAATATCCTGTCATTTACTTCCGATTACAAAATCTACAAATTCCTGAGCTTTTTATTCTCAGATGCGCTTATCAAAGCTACTAGGTAGGAAATTGGTTTGCTAATAGGGACCGTACATACTATTTTACATTTGTCTTTCTGCCCTCTTTCGGCATTAGTTATGTGTGCGAAACAGATAGCACTGCGAGGATTGGAAGCGTCAGCTTTATGCTATGTATAAATCCATTGCGCTGGCGCTGTATCAGTTTTTTGCGATAATAATCCATTGCATTTACTCTATACATTCCTCTCAAACCTCAGACCATCATATGCTGCCGGTTCAGCCTGTACAGGTGCGGTAAAGGTATCAGTCGCTTCTAGAATGGTATTCGTGATCCGGTCCAATAGTTCCAGAGCTCCCCTGTATCCGACAGTAAGGATACGCTGTGCGCCTACTCTGTCGTGGATTGGCAGGCCGACTCTCACAAGAGGAATACCACGGGCTTTGGCAATGTATCTCCCGTTCGAGTTTCCTATAAGGATTTCCGGGCTACAGTTACTGACCGCGTCGTTAAGACTGTCAAAGTCAATCCCATCCAGGACCACAGGTGCGAGTTCCGGTCTTATCTCTCCGAATATTTGCCCGATCATCATTCCAAAGTCCCGGCTTTTGCTTCCGGTGGCTACCAACACCGGATCCATCCCGAGTTCGAGCATGAATGTCGTGAGGCTAAATACCATATCAGGATCCCCGTAGACCGCTGCTTTTACACCATAAAGATACTTGTGCACATCCACCATGGCATCCAGGAGCCTTCCTCTCTCTTTCTGGTATTTCTCGGGAATCGGGCAGCCGAGGATATTAACCAGTTCCATAAAGAAAGTATCCGTTTTTGAAAGCCCTATTGGTATTGGAACGCTGTATCCGGGCATACCATAAGATTCTTTCAGGTATTCCAGTGCCAGGTTCTTGCTTACTATGCCCAGGCCAAAGCTCGCCCGGCTGTTCGGCATATCCGCAATTTCGGAAAGTGGGGTGCCTCCTTGAGCAATTTTTGGGAGATTATCACTCAGAGGAGCGTCAAATGTTTCGGAAATATCTGGCAGGAAAATGTAATTGCCTGCAGTCGCCTCAAGAATCTCTTTGAGTTCCCGTACATCTGGAGGAGAAAGGCTCTCAACCGGGATGAGATTGAGTTTCCCATTAGGGTTTTTTACGGCTCTTTCTTCTCCATGAGATTCCGCAAATCTCCTGACAACGGCTTCTAAGGCTTTTATATACCCGCTTACATGGCTCTCCCCGTAGCTGGGGGTAGAAACCGGAATGATTATAATATCTTTTTCGGGGTCGTTTCCGATCCCTTCCTCTTCTTTGAATTCTCTGATAATCGCAGGGACATCGTCCCCGATGGTTTCGGCAAGACAGGTAGTGGCAACGCCGATTACCTTCGGGTTATACCTGTTGATGACATTTCTCAGCCCTTTTTTCAGGTTTTCCCTGCCTCCGTAGACTGCTCCTTTTTCGCTGAGGGAACTCGATGCGATGTCTACAGGTTCCCTGAAGTGGTGGGCAAGTTGCAGGCGCATGTAGGTGCTGCAGCCCTGGGAACCGTGATAAAGAACCATGGTATTTTCAATACCCTTGAAAGCAAGGGCACTTCCCATAGGCTGGCACATGATACAGGGGTTTACTGTTGCATAGCTCCTTTTCGTCATCTCGATGCCTCTCCAAATGCCTGGTTTTCAGTTACTTTATCCAGTTTCCGGTGTAAAAATTCCGGTTCGCGTGGTTCTCCGGAAATCCTTTCTTTTATTGTCGCTCTCTCTGGTTTCATTGTTTCCGGTTTCAGAGTTCTCTGCCTGACGGTTTTCCAGACAGGGCTGTTAATGGAGGCGTCCACTTCCCGAGCAAAGTTTACAAAGCCGTCAAAGCCTTCGAACTCCACTACTCGATCGTGGTTGAAGTCACAGAAAGCGATACCCAATTTGTATGCGATAAATCTCTCCTTTACACCCGCAACCATCAGGTCGGCTTCTTGTTTCACGAGCAGTTCGGCAAGTTCCAGGGGGTTTGCATCGTCAACAATGACAGTCCCATTCCTGACCGAATAGCTGATCTGCTCGTAGTCTTCCTTTTGCCCGGTCTGGGTTCCTATGATAACCACTTCCATGCAAAGTTCCGCAAAGCCTTTGATAAGCGTAAGAGCTTTTGCAGGTCCTCCCATGTAGATGGCAGCTCTTTTACCTTTGACTCTTTCCCGAACCCGGGAAATTTCAGGCATTATACGGTTCGTTTCGGTTTCCAGGATTTCTTCTACCTTCTTTTTCATCTCTTTTGAACCAAAGTATTCCGCAGTCTTCCGCAGGGCTATGGAGATATCTTCGATTCCGAAGAAACTCGCAGACATATACGGAATTTCATACTCTTTCTGCATCCATTTTGCAAGATAGGTCATGGATCCGCTGCACTGAACAAGGTTAAGGTCGGCTTCAGCTGCTCTTGATATGGATTTTGCAGTTGAATCCCCGGTCATGGAGACTATAACCTCAATTCCCATTTGCTCAAAGAGAGGTTTTATGAGCCAGACGTCCCCGGCCACATTGAAGTCACCGAGGATATTGATCTTTGGATTTCTGACTTCAGGACTTACTTCGGGTTTCTTTTCTCCAGCCACCTCTTTCTGAGGTCTTTTGATCAACTTTTTTAAGGCGTCGCACGCTGCCTTATACCCGTCAGACTTGTTGCCTTTGAAGCCTTCGGACTTTACAGGAAGTATCGGGATATTGTGATTCTGACTTGCTGTTTTGCATATGGCTTCCAAGTCATCTCCGATAATCCCCACTATGCATGTGGAGTATACGAAAATGACCGGGGGGTGGTAGAGCCCCACAAGCTCGTCGATTGCATTTGAGAGTTTTTTCTCTCCCCCGAAGATCACGTCGATCTCCTTCATGTCCGTGCTGAAACTGCTGCGGTTCGTCTCTACCCCGCTTGACTTTGCACCCCGTATGTCCCAGGTGTAGCCTGCACAGCCTATTGGGCCGTGGACCAGGTGAACGGCATCAGTTACTGGATTTAAGACAACCCTTGCTCCAGAATAGACACATGCCCGCTGGCTGACGGCTCCTGCCAGGGAATTGTTGTCGCAGGTAAGGGGGTATTGTCTGCCCATTTTCCTGCTTTCTGGTGATGTATGGTTGCCTTTCTTCGAGAGTATCCACTATCCCGGCTTTCTCTTTCATCTATTTTCACTCCCCTCTGCTTCTGTTTTCTGATTTGCAGCGGCGGTTTTCCACTTTTCCCGTTTTTAACTTATCAGCTTTAACTTCTTGATTTTAACTTTTCATTTTCCTTCTGGAACTGGTTATCTTGATATCAGGCTCCTTACTGGATAGTTTCGAGCAGCCAGTCGGGTGCATCCCTGTCTTTCCTTTCAAGCAGGGTGTTTCCTATACGCTCCACCATTCTTGCAGTGCCTGCGTATCCCATTATCGGGAAGTAGTGCAGGTTTGCACGGTCCATTATCGGGAAGCCTACCCTGATCAGAGGCACGTCCTCTGCCCTTGCTATGAATTTCCCATATGTGTTTCCGATCAGGAGGTCCACAGGGTTTCGCTTGATTATCTGGTGAAGCGTGAATAGATCCCCGCCCGAAATAACATCAGCATCAGGGTATTCGGAACCTATGAGTTCTCCCATTTCTTTCTCAAATTCCAGGTTTTGAGTGCCGGTGAGCACCACACTCGGCTCCATGCCCATTTCCAGTATGAGACTGGTGAGACCTCCAATGATGTCCGGATCCCCGGAAATGGCTACCTTCTTTCCATGGTAGTGTGGGTGAGCGTCAGTCATCATGTCCACAAGTCTTCCCCTCTCGTCTTCAAGCTCAGGGGGAATTGCCACGCTGACAAGTTTTGCTGCGTTCATGATAAAACGGTCAGTATTCCGGATTCCTATGGGAGTGGGTCCTACTTTTGCAGGGATTTTGTAGCGGCTTTCCAGGATCTTTGCGGCAGAACCTTCTGCCATCCTGCAGAGAGCGATCGTCCCAAGGGAGTTCGCAGAGTCTTCTATATCCCCTATCGGAGTGCCGCCTTTAGGATACATGGTGTTTTCTCCAGTCAGGGGAGCGTCAAAGACATCGGTTGTGTCCGGGAAGACGATACTGGAAATTCTCATAATTGAGAGTATGCGTTTGATTTCGCGAATATCCGCAGGTTCTACGAAGCCAGGGATGATATTGAGTTTTCCGTTTGGTTTGCTTTTGCTGGCAAAGGTGGTAACAAAGGACTTCACCATGTTGTCATAGCCAGTGATGTGGGTGCCTACGTAACTCGGGGTGGAGGCTGCACAGATCTTGATTGATGGGTCTATGAGTTCTTCAGCCCTGACATCTTCTACGATGGACCCCACGTCATCACCGATAGTTTCTGCCACGCAGGTGGTATGAATGGCGATTACATCGGGCCTGTAGATAGTGGTCATGTTTTCGAGTGCTTCTTTAAGGTTTGCTGCTCCTCCGAAGACGGCGGTTCCTTCAGAGAAACTGCTGGTCGTTGCAACGGAGTTTTCTCGATAGTGCCTGCTCAGGCACATACGCAGGTATGAGAGGCAGCCCTGTGAACCGTGGCTGTGCGGCATGCAGTTATGGATACCAAGGGCTGCATAGACTGCACCTATTGGCTGGCATATTTTTGCAGGGTTAATGGTTACTGCTTCTCTGGTTACTTCTTCACATGGAGTGTAGTCTAACATTTTTTTTGTCCCTCCTTACTCTGCTCTTTCAGATTTCCATGGCGGGCGTATGAATCTCCAGGTGGGGCTGTGCAGGGCCATGTCTATGTCCCGTGCGAAGTTCAGGACCCCGGAAAAGCCGGTGTAGCGTCCACTGTAGTCATATGAGTGGATCTGCCTTGAGGGGATTCCCATCTTCTGGGCCCAGTACTTGTCCTTGATCCCCGAGCAGAAGATATCGGGTTTGAGTGCTTTTACAAGGGCTTCGGTTTCATGGTGGTTGAGGTCGTCAATGACAATGGTTCCGTCCTTCGTCTCCGGAAAAAGTCCTTCATAGTCCATGAGGCCGATTTTCTTTTTAAGCTCTTCAATTCTTTCCGGGCTGACAGCAGGCTCGATATTTTCATCTCGTTCGTAGTGTACGTCCTCAAGCATGGAACCTAAAGCTCCTCCCTTTATCTGAGGGATAATCTGTCTGCCTTCATAGTCGTCTCTGTGGGCAAACTGATAGCCTGCAACAACTACTTTCATGCCGAGCTCTTCGAAGAGGTTCATATAGTGGTGGCTTCTGGAACCCCCTGAATAGATGAAGGCTGTTTTTCCCTTGAGTTTCTTTCTGTACCTTTCGATTTCAGCCTCGTACTTCGCTTTTTCTTCCGCGATGATTTCTTCGGTTTTCCTTGTAATTTCCGGATCGTCAAAGAACTCTGCCATTTTCCGGAGGGATTTTGCAGTAGTTTTCGTGCCCACGTAGTTGACTTTCAGCCAGGGAACCCCGTATTTTTCTTCCATCATGCGGTTCGTGTAGTTGATGGAACGGTGGCAGAGCAGGATGCTGAGCTTTGCTCTGTGAGCCTGTGCAAGTTTATGGAATGAACCGTCTCCGGTGAAGGTCGAGACAATCCTGTACCCTATTTTTTCAAGGATCGGCTTAATTTCCCAGAGGTCTCCTCCGATATTGTATTCTCCGAAGATGTTGATGTCAAAGGGAGTTGGATTTTCAAGTTCCTCGGTTCCGATCAGGTGTTCCATCAGAACATTGCTTGCAATGTGGTGGCCTGCCGACTGGCTGACTCCTCTGTACCCTTCACACCTTGAAGGAATGACCTTGATCCCATACTCTTTTTCGGCTTCCCTGGCAACGGCTTCGATGTCATCTCCGATAAGTCCTACAGGACAGGTGGCAGAGATACTGATTGCTTCCGGCTTGAAGATCTTCACAACTTCGTCAATGGCTTTCTTGAGCTTTTTTTCTCCACCAAAGACGATGTCAGTCTCCTTCATGTCCGTGCACACGCAATAATTGCTAAAGTTATCTTCGCCTTCCTCTGCTTTTGCAAGGTTTCGCCTGGTTCCCCAGGTGAAGTATGCACAGCCTATCGGACCGTGGACAAGGTGAACCATGTCTTTGATCGGCCCGAAGACCACACCTTTCGAACCTGCAAAGGCACATCCGCGGTTTGTGAGGATTCCAGGGATTACTTTATCATCGGCTTCAATGTGCTGTTCGGTGGAACAGTCCCTGACAACAATGTGTTTTCTCCTGTTCCTTGCAGCTTTTTCCGGGAGCACTTTCAGCATGTCGTCGACAAGTTTTTGTTTGTCTTCAATTCCCGAATCAATTTCTGCTCCCATTACATCAACTCCTTATTCACGGTCGCTTCTCCGCTCTCTCCAGTCCTGATCCGGAGCGCTTCGCTAATTTTTGACACGAAAATCTTTCCGTCTCCTACATGCCCGGTCTGGTTTACTTCTATGATTTTACGAACCACTTCGTTTACGCTTGCGTCGTCCACTACGATGGTGAACATCCTTTTCGGGATGAAGCGGATGCAGTTCTCAGCTTCGTTTTTTTCAGGGTCAGGCAAGGGCGGGTCAAACTCAAAGCAGAGCCCTTTTTGCTTCCCGCGGCCCATCACCCTTCTTACGGTAAACGAGGGAAAGCCGCACCCAAGGAGGGCGTCCTTAGTCTTCTGGACTTTGTTCATCCTGATTATTGCCGTAATCTCTTTCATGGGATTCTCCTCCGAAAATCCGGCTTAAAGTCCGGGCTTTCCAGTCCTTATGGTGTAAGCTTCTTCGACTGGGTTTACGAAGATCCTTCCATCCCCATACTTTCCGGTCCTTGCTGATTCCATTATAGTCCGTATGACTTTGTCCTTGTATTCGTCTTCGACTACCATCAGAATCATGGTCTTCTGCAGTTCATCGTAGTGAATGTCTGCGATATGTAGTCCTTTCTGCTTTCCTCTCCCGAAGACTTCCATTTTTGTAAGGGAAATACAGCCTTCTTTTTCAAGGCTCTCGACAACCTTTGACTCCAGGCCTGGCCTGATGATTGCGCGTATCATTTGCATCTTTTTCATCTCCTGTGCATCACTATTACAGCTCAACAATTCCGAATTCCACCATCATGGTTTCTAGTTCTTCCATGGGGAGCGGAGTTGGGACAACAAGTTTGGTATTGTTCTGCACGTTGTTGGCAAGAGCCAGGTACTCTTTTGCCTGATTGCATTCTGGATCGAAGGCAATCACGGTCTTTCTGTTGATCTCTGCCCTCTGGACAATGTTATCCCTGGGCACGAAGTGGATCAGATGGCTCCCCAGTTTCTGTGCGAAAGCCTCAAGGAGTTCACGCTCTCCATCCACATTTCTGCTGTTGCAGATGATGCCTCCCAGACGGGCTCCTCCTTTGGCAAACTTGGCAAGCCCTTTACAGATGTTGTTTGCTGCATAGATGGCCATCAGTTCTCCACTGGCCACGATGTAGATTTCCTTGGCTTTTCCTTCACGGATTGGCATGGCAAAACCTCCGCATACGACATCACCAAGCACATCGTAGAATACATAATCGAGATCTTCGGTGTATGCTCCCAGGTTTTCAAGCAGCCCGATGGCAGTAATAATTCCTCTGCCTGCACATCCCACTCCCGGTTCAGGCCCTCCGGACTCCACACATTTGATGTTGCCAAAACCTGGCTGTACAACGGTTTCAAGGTGGACTCCTTCGTCTCCTTCACTTCTTAGAGTGTCAAGTACGGTTTTCTGGTTCAGGCCTCCGAGCAGCATTCTGGTAGAATCTGCTTTGGGGTCGCATCCCACAAGGAGAATTTTGTTTCCCATGGTTGCGAGGGCTGCGGTCAGGTTTTGCGTGGTAGTGGATTTCCCGATACCGCCTTTTCCATAGATTGCTATCTGTCTCATCTTATTTCTTACTCCTCTATTGTTATCTCAGTCGACCACCAGAAGCCGGTATCCGTTGTATCATTTATTATTATTTATAGATTTTGGTTAACCAGAATTTGACAATTTATAAGGTCTTGGACCACTTATTTAAAAGAATGAAATTCAATGCATTACAACACAGACAATATTCTTGTAATTCATAAAGCGCAGGATCAGAATAATTTTAAATTATTATATTTATAGAAATAAAGTTTCTATAGCAATTATAAAATATTTATTAATAAACGATATTAATAAAATTAATAAAAGTAGTTAACAAAAAAATATAACATTGATTATTATAGACTAATTATTTAAAAAAACAGAAATTATAGAAATAAATATTTACATATTTTTATTTTTCCACGAGTCAAAAAGTATATATATGTCCTTGACTTATTACAAATATTGACAAAGTTACCCCCATTAAATGAAACAAATACGATGGTTAAGATATTTGTATCGACCTCAAAATTGTATGGGAAAAAGTAAATTTCACATATTCGCAGAAAATTAATGAATTCAGTCAAGTCTAAATCCAAGTCAGAATATACACTCAAGGGCACATTCAACTCTATAAATTAATATAATTTTTAAATTGCTTTCTGGTTGTAGAATTAT
>JADGNM010000410.1 GCA_017883485.1 Methanosarcina sp. | reverse complement strand
AGAAAATGAACGGTAAAATTGAAAGGTCCGGCCTAAAATCCCGGATCGGCTCTGTTTGTCAAACCGCACCTCAAAATAGAATATGGATATTTATCTGCCTGCTGACAAGGAGGTGGATGGGGCTGAAAACGTAACTTTGAGCGGGAAGTTTTTGAGCAAGGTGTATGAGGGAAGTCTCAGGGAGACAGAAAAATGGTGCAGGGACTTTGGGGGTTATGCGGAAAGTCGGGAAATGATATGTGGGATGCTTGCTGTCCCGGCTGGGCCGGAAAAATAAAAATAGAGTGATAATATTGTCGGTTTTCGCCCATACCGGGTTTCAACCAGCTTAACTTTGCAAAAGTTCGTTTGAATCAAGCTAACTGCTGAAATCATAAATTAGTCCGCTTGAGAGAGCGAAGCGACCGAAACGGACCTCGTGCTCCCGAAGCGAAACTCGGGAAGCGAAACTCGGGATTGACATTTCCTCCGGGTAACAAAATGCTAAATACTAGTTATTCAAATAAAAAATGAGGTTATTGGAATGGTTTTGTCCACAATTGTCCTTGTTTTCAATCTGGTGGCGTTTGCAACTATTCACAGTCTTACCGCAAGCCTGCCTTTCAAACGTCTCGTCAGGAGAGTCATAGGTTCCAAAGTGGAAGCACTTTATTTGCCGGTATACAGCCTCATAACATTACTAACGATATCGCCGCTCGTCTATCTGCTTTACAAATATCCAGGAAGGGTTCTCTACAGAATACCTTCACCCTGGCGCTGGTTGATGGTTGGTGGACAGGTGATTGCTTCAGCAGCTGCACCCAAAGCTTTTCTGGATGCACCCCATAGATTCAAATTACGCTTCCAGTTTTCTGGACCAGAGACTCCTGAAGCGACTCCACTAAACATCCGGGGCACTTATCGATGGATAAGGGATCCCTTCCTGCTCTCAGGACTGGTCACGATGCTGCTCACTCCCATTATGACCGTCAATCTCCTTGTGATATACATTTTGACCACCATATACCTTTTCCTGGGATCCCTTCACTGGGAAACAAGGCTGGTGGCACAGTTTGGTGACGAATACCGGGAGTACCAGAAACGGGTTCACAGGATAATTCCACATTTAGGGGAATATAGTGAACTACCTCTTCCTAAAACCTTCGTAAACTCAGGTTTTTGAGGAAGAAGCTTCTTGTTTCATTCCCTTGACTTTTGCCAATGAGTCCACAAGCCCTACCTCGCGTTCCGCGAGTGCAAATTTTTTGATATTAATAGCAGCGTTAATGTCTCGATCATGCGTATTTTTACATTCGGGACATTGCCATTCTCTATCTTTTAATGTTAGTTCTGAATTCTTAAAACCACAAATATTGCAGGTTTTGGAAGATGGTTCGAACATTCCTATCTTAAGAATAGTCTTACCGAACCATTCAGCTTTATACAGTACTTCACTAACTGGATCGGAAAATCATCGAGCTTCATTCCGATTTCAAAATACTTTTCTGTTAAATGTTTGAAATCGTAATGGGGATAGATGATTTTCGTATCCAGTTAGTGAAGTACTGTTTATAGGTTAATTTCAGTACAAAAGAATACCATGCTGAATCTCCAATTGCCTGAGCTAATTTATGATTTCTCATAATTCCTTTAATATTTAAAGTTTCAACTGCTACTGCTTGGTTTTCGCTGATAAGCCTTTTTGAAACTTTATGTTGAAAATCATTACGTTGATTTGAAATTAATTCGTGGATTTTTGATACTTGTTTTACTGCTTTTTTCCAATTATTTGAGTTAAGTACTTTCTTTGTAACTCTTCTCTGTAAGCATTTTAATCTTTTAAGAGAATTTTTCAAGAACTTTGGATGTTCTATAATTTCACCATTGGATAGAGCAGCAAACGTTTTGATACCAACATCAACGCCTATCATAGTAACATGAGAATATTCTTGTTTTTCAGGATATTCTATGTCATTTTCCACAATTATACTGATATAGTATTTTCCGGTTGGTGTCCGAGATATGGTTGCAGTTTTCATACTTCCTTGCATCATATCTCTATGCAGTTTGATTTTCACCCAACCGATCTTAGATAACCAGATTTTTTTATCTTCGATTCTGTAATGTTGTGGAATTTGAAAAGATTGAAGTGGATTCTTTTTACTTTTTTTCGTTGGGAATCCTGAACCATCTTTGAAAAAATGATTATATGCTGAATTGAGATTTTTACTTGCTTGTTGTAGGGATTGAGAATTAACTTCTTTCAAAAATGGATATATTTCTTTCAAAACTGTTAGATGGTTATTAAGTTCAAATTCTGAGATACTCATCTTGAATTTTTCATATAGTGTTTTTTTAATGTGAAGAAGTTTATTATAGACAAAACGACAGCTTCCGATATGTTTCTCTAAAAGAACCTTTTGTTCTTTATTTGGGTAAATTCGGTATTTATAGCCGTTAATCATTAGTATTATATACAACCTGAAACTACATTAAGATTTACAGAACCACTATCGGTAGAATGTTGAGAAGTTGACGGCTTTCATCCCCTCCCTGTTCAATCCGGTAAACCGGATCTTCTGAGGAAGGGGTCTTCTCGCCTTCTTTGATAAAAATGGAATTGTAAAATTCTACCGAAAAACCACATTCACTATCTATAACCTGTCTTTTCACCGAGCGATGTGGTTTATTAACTATCTCGCAGATGTCTTCTTATGAAAGAATTAGCTTACATTACCGTAATACATTTCTAGGCTTATGTGTATTATACTAAAATATATTTTTCCAATAAATTATATCATAGTAAAATACATAAGTGCATGATACATATATTAAGGCATGGAAAAAACAATAATCAAGCAGACAATCCTTGAGCAGAAGGAGATCTTCGGAAGAGAAGAAGATATAGTAAAAAGAGATATTCCGGATTACCTTATTCAGACACCTAAAATCAGTACTTCGCTAATTTTCATTACTGCATAAACGAAGCTATTCGATACCTTTATATAGGATAAAAATGCCTCTTTA
>JADGNM010000409.1 GCA_017883485.1 Methanosarcina sp. | reverse complement strand
TCGGTATCGTTTTTCCCCCAATAACTAAAAAGAACTATCTTGGATCTTGTAACAATGCTTGCAGCTTGATTTCTAGAACGGCATAACTTGGTCAGATAAACTAATTCTTCTTGAGTAAATGATAATTTAGGATGACAACTTATACGAGGCATGAGTATATTTATACTGCTACTAATATATTTAATTATGGATATATTTCCGAATCGATGCACTAGTGTATCAATCCAATCGATAATAAAATCGTCTTCTCTGAGTTCATCTATCTTCATCGCATACTTCCCAATATTTTTATTCAATATACTTACTAAAATATTTATCGGTGTCTGCGATGTTTCCGTGAATAACAAAAAACAATAATAAATGTTTCAATAACTCTTTCTCCGGTATTTGACGTGTCTGGAAAGCTTGTGGCTATCTCAGCTGTTGTTAGAGATATTACCGAGCGTAAAAAAGCAAAAAAAAGAGAAAGTTCCAGGAAGAATACCGGTTCAAAAGGAAGAATGGCTCCTATATTTATGTTAACGTTGCTGGACCCTACCTTCCAGACGAAGAAGGTCACCCCTACAGGATTGTAGGAGTGATAAAAGATATTACGGAGAAAAAAGAGGCAGAAAAGGCCCTGGAAAAGATAGAAGAAGTCCGCAAAAAAGAGATCCATCACAGGATCAAGAATAACCTGCAGGTAATCTGCTCCCTGCTGGATCTTCAGGCTAAAAAGCTCAATTGCAGAGAAGCAGTTCCTACTCAGGAGATTCTAGAAGCTTTCAGGGGAAGTCAAAACAGGGTAATCTCAATGTCCCTTATCCATGAAGAACTCTACAAAGCTGATGGGACCGATACCCTTGAATTTTCAGCATAGTTTAAAAAGTTGACTGAAAACCTTTTCCGGACTTACAGCCTTGTAGTAAAAGCATCTGTCTGTACATGGATCTGGAAAAAAATACATTCTTTAATATAGATACTGCGTCCCGTTAGGGATTATTGTTAATGAACTTGTTTCCAATTCTCTATAACATGCATTTCAAGGCAGGGATAAAGGAGAAACCCGAATAAAACTCCATAGAGAAGAAAAAGGAGAAAGTATAAATAAAGGAGAATTTGTAATCAGCAGAGAAAAAAGCAAAAGCGAAGCCTTTAAGAGTACCGTTTTCATTCTCACGGTTTCGGATGACGGGATAGGTATACCTGAAAGTCTTGATTTGGAAAGTCTTGATAGCCTCGGGTTTCAGCTGGTTACTTCCCTTGTAGACCAGTTAGATGGGGAACTTGAACTGGAGAGGAAAAATGGGACAGAATTTACTATGAGGTTCATGGTAATGGATACAAACATAGGCGAGTAATCATATTTTAGTAACATTGTTTTCTACCTGAGGGATAAATTTGATTATCAATTCAAAACTCATCCGTGGGTATCTCTTTTCTTACTTTCAATTCTCGATAAAATCAAAAAAGGGTTATGAAAGAAGGAGAATAAAAACTGGATCGAATAAGCAGGGAATAAAAGTTTCAGTATTAGGCCAGAGTAATCAGAGTTAAATTTTATATCAAAGATGCGAACTCACATGAATCTCGCAGGAAAGTTTCCGGAGAGTAGTAAGGAACGAAAATTCCGGAGAACTTGATTTTTCCATAATGGTGAATTCCATTAAAGGATTGTCAGCCATTATGGAGCTAATTCCTTTTGCCGGTCTTTACTTTGTGGGAGTAAGAGGCACTTTTTTGCTCATTACCTTTAACTTCTTGATTGCTGAGATTGTTGCCTGAGACTCTTTGTAAATCTTGTCCTCATAGTAACTTATGATCTCATCAACCGGGGCCGCAAGAGAATAAATTTTTATCGGACGCCCTTTCCCAGGCTTTTTTTCCGAGCGTACACTAACCCAGGACTGATTGCGCATTAACCTCATCGCAAGACTGACTTCAGGTTGCCTTAATCCGGTACTTATTTCGATTTCACGGGATGAAGCTTCGTCTACATTCATAAGATATGCCATGGTTGTAGCGACGTTTCTTGACATCCCGAGATTTCTTAACGTTTCAATAAAAATGTGGTCGTTTTCGTCCAGCACTTTTACTTCATAGTCTTTCATGATAACCCCTTTATACTTCTAATTTTATGGATAAGTTTGTCAGCTAAAAATATATCATGGTAATTATTATTTGGATCTGATAGCAATTCATCTCTAATTACCCTTTATAGCGGACAACGTCTTTCAAATATTTACAAAGTTTATTCCTTTATACGGTCTCCTGTGCCGTTTTACCGTTTTGAAGATAATAAAAAACGTTTTTGTGTAATCGCAGATTATTCCCGTTTTAAGTCCAACAATCGGTTATTAAAAGCAAACTGCGTAATAAAATCATAACCGACTACTAGAGCCCGTTTTGTGAGTTTGATGGGACTAGTCGTATATGTCTAGCAATTAAACCTGAATACGTATATAATTAGAAGGTTATTCATCTCCAACAATTAATAATGTACTCATACTATTTAAAGTTGTATATATTAAAAAGGAATTGAAAAACCTTTTATCACGTTTGACACAACTTGATATTAAAAAATAATCAAGCACTGAAGATGTAGTATTACCAGGATTATACCCGGATTAAGATAAAAAACGTCAGGCGTCATAGAAAAAATATTATAATTCAACTGATCAATAATTCTAACACTAGTTCCCGGAAAAAATAAAGTTCAAAATAATTGAGAAGTTATATGCCCTTTGTCCAACTTAGAGAAAAGAATATAAAGCTGGAAGAAATAGTTACTTGCTTTCTTACTGCCTGACAGGCATATTCTCATTCAGGTTGATATAGTTAAAGCGGGGAAATCGAAGGCAGAAAGTAGATCTATTAAATGAGCCTTTGCCAATCTCTTGATTAGGGCTTTAAAACTTGATTAAAGGTACTAAATATCCCTTTTTTAAAAAAAATTACTTTTGGGAACTTATTTATTCAACCTTCTAAAAGCACCTGGTGCTCTTATCAGGTCATGTCTTCCTACCTTAAAAGCTG
>JADGNM010000056.1 GCA_017883485.1 Methanosarcina sp. | reverse complement strand
AGTGATCAGGCATCTGCGCCATAATTGATCGAATAAAAGCCTAATAAAAGTCGACAATGGCTGGTAGCAAAGGTACTTTGGTATTAATAGCATTTATTTGTTCAGATCGTGCATAGCTACGTAAAAGATACAGTAGGTCACAACACTATTCTGAAGGGTCATAAATATTCAATTGTGTATAAGACCATTTTGTCGATATGAAATCAACAAATTACCTTGGTCATTCATCATTTTTCAATTTTGACAGTGAATCCGAATGTCATTAAAAGTTATTTTTGATACAGCTACAGGGTTGATTGGTAGCGTAAAATAAAAGGATGACCCTTTACCCAGTTCAGATTCTACCCATATACGCCCACCATGACGCTCTATAATCTTCTTACAAACTGCCAATCCTATTCCTGTCCCAGGGTATGCTTCCTTATTATGCAACCTTTTAAAAACGTCAAAGATCTTTTCTGAATATTGTGAGTCAATACCGATTCCGTTATCCTTCACTGAAAATAACCATTCTTTCTCTTTTTTCTCAGCAGAGATTTGGATTTTTGGTGCTTCATCACTGTGGAATTTTATACCGTTAGCTATCAGGTTCTGAAATACCTGAGCCAACTGGGTGTTATCTGCCACCACTTCTGGTAATGCATCATGGGTGACGGTAGCTTTATTTTCTTTTATATACAATTCTAAACTGGATAGTACCTGATTCAAGACGAGTTCACAATCTGTAGGCTCAGGTTTTTCGGCTCTTGTAGTAACTCGGGAGAATTCTAAAAGGTCGTTTATCAAATTTTGCATACGGGCAGCCCCATCGACAGCAAAGTTAATGTATTTATCAGCTTTATCATCAAGATTGCCCTGATATCTCCTTTGTAAAAGCTGTAAATAACTTGAGATCATCCTCAAGGGCTCTTGTAAGTCGTGAGATGATACATATTCAAATTGTTCTAATTCTGCATTTGAGCGCGCAAGTTCTTCTAATTTCGATTTTAATATTTCTTCTGCATTTATACACTCTGTAACATCACGTGCATCTGCAAAGATACCAATAACCTCATCAGATTCATCCTTATAAACTGAAGCGTTATACAAAACAGGTGTTACCCTTCCGGTCTTGTGCCTGATTTCAAGCGCATAGTCCGACATAAATCCTTCCCTGAACACTTTTTGATATCCATTTCTGGCTTTCTCAGGCTCAGTGAAATAGTCCATAAAGTCAGTATCAATAAGTTCGTCTCGTGAATAACCTGTAACCAGTTCTGTAGCTTTATTTACATCAGTAATTTTGCCATCATGCCCGATGGTCACTAAAGGATCTAAGCTAGCTTCAATTAAACTGCGATTATAGATATTTGATAACCTAAGAGCTTCTTGTGCTTTTTTACGCTCTGTAATGTCTCGGAAAATAACAGCAACATAACCGGTCTTAGGAATATAAGAATTAGTCTCCAACCACTTATCTAACACCCGACTGTACCATTCAAATAATTGAGGTTGTCCCGTGGATACAGTCTTAGCTACACTTCCCATGTAGATGGGGTCGACCTGTGGAAAGATGTGCTTAATGGTATTTCCTAAGAACATGTCCTTGGTCAAACCCATAATCATTTCAAAGCTTTTGTTTGTCTCCACATAACGTAAATCCTTTAGATTACCATCAGAACCTAAAATTACTTCATTAAGAATAAAACCTTCTGTCATGTTATCAAAGAGACTATAGTATTTCGATTCACTTTCTTTCAACAAATTATAAGCTTCTTCAAGTTCAGCTGTACGTTCTTTGACTTTATCTTCCAAATTATCGTGTGCTTTTTGGAGAGCTTCTTCAGCATTTTTTCGCCTAGTAATGTCAGTAAGCATGCTCAAGGTACTTACAAACTTGCCATTTTCATCAAGAAGTGGTTTGGCATTTACAATCACCCACAATATTGAACCGTCTTTACGTCTTAATTTAGATTCGTGAGTCTCACTGAGACCCTGCCGCCTTTTTTCCAAACTTTGGCTTACAATGTATTTATGGTCTTCGATAACGAAGTCCCAACCGAATTTACCAATCAATTCTTCTCGACTATAACCTAACATCTCTGCCATCTTTTCATTAACATAAAGAGTCTTAGTTTCAGGGTCAACTACCCATATACCTTCGTTAGCTGTCTCTACAATGTTGCGGTACTTTTCTTCGCTCTCATTCAGAGCTTCATAGGCTTCATAGAGATCTTCGGACTGAACTTTTAACTCTTCGTTTTGCACCTGGAGTTCCTCAGATTGCACCTGCAACTCTTCAGACTGAGCCTGCAACTCTTCGGACTGCAACTGAAGTTTCTCATACGCCTCACGCAACGCCTTCTCTGCCCTCTTGCGTTCCGTGATGTCACGACCGATCACAACTGACCCAACGATAGCGCCGCCTTTATCATGAATGGGAGCGAAGTTATAGCTCCCGACCCATGTTTCGCCAGTGTCTTTACGCCGTAGAGTGTACTCAGCATCAGTAACTATCTCTCCACGCAAAGCCCTCGGCACCGCCCACATATCTAATGGTGCTAATGTCCCATCTGCCATGAACACATCCAAGAAATCAGGATATACAGCGAGTGTCCTGGCACATTCGTCCTTGTTTTTGAATTTATGGAACATTGCGAATGCATCGTTGAATTCGAGGAAATTTCCCATTGTATCTGAAATGAACACGGCGTCTGTCATGCTGTTCAAAGCTGCTTCGAGCTTCGCCTTGCTCTCCCTCAACGCCTCTTCAGCTCGCTTGCTTTCGGTGATATCCTCGAACACAGTGTATACTTGGTAAGGCTGGTCTTCTCCAGTACGGATGACGGGCACAGCATAGATGCTAATCCAGCGGTAGCATTTCTCACGAGGATTATAAACTCCCATCACCACGTCATGAACTTTCTTCCCTGTTCGCAGAGATACCATTGCCGGATGTTCCATGCCAGGGAAGGGCAAGCCGTCCTCTCGAATTGTATGGTATTCTTCGCCCACAGAAGATCTACCCAAAAACTCAGCTGGAGTCTTACCGAGAATTCTCTCAGCAGCGGGATTAATGGAGATGATCGTGCCATCTGCATCTTGGTAGACCACACCTTGAATCATAGTCTCATATAAAAGCCGATAATGCTGTTCCGACTGACGAAGAGCCTCTTCAGCTTTCTTTTGTTCAGTAATATCGGTTCCCAAAACACTAATTCCTTCTGCCGAAGGGAAAACAGCCATCCTATAGTATGCGTTAGTGCATTTGCCGCCTACTTCAAACCGTCGAATCTCTCTTTTGTCCATTACCGCTCGGAGATTCTCTTCATAAACTGTGCCGATATGTTTTGGAAACATCTGCCAAATGTTATTACCAATGAAATCTTCAGGTTTCTTATCTATTCTAGAAGTAAATAGCTTGCTGGCATAAACAAAGTTCCAGTCACGGTCAAGAACATAAAAATCATCCTGTATACTACTTAAAATCTCATTTATCTTCTGGTTACTGCGTTCAAGCCTTTCCTCTGTTTGCTTAAGCTCTGTGACATTCATCTGTGCGGAGATTAGGCGGTCTCCGCGAACAATATAGGAGGTGAGGAATTCCTTGTCCACATAAGGACTGTGATACTGGAACGTGACCGCTTTGCTCGACCGCCGAGCCTTCTCGATCATGGGAAGATAGAATGAAGCTACCTCGTGACCAAGCACTTCTGACCCTCTTTTTCCCTTGGCATCGTCAATATCTTTCAGACCGAGAAGCTCGAATCCAGCCGGGTTGAGGTCTTCAAAAATCCAGTCGACGACATTACCCCTTTCATCGTAGATGAGCCGGTCGATGTAGAAGACCTCCTGAACCGTTTCGAACACATCGCGGTACTTGGCTTCGCTCTCCTTGAGAGCCTCTTCTGCCCTCTTGCGCTCTGTAATGTCTCGAATGATACTGACTGCCCGAGGTTCTCCATTGCGATCAATGAAGAAAGTGCTGCTTATCTCTCCATTTAATGTAATTCCATCCTTGCGCAGGTAGTTGATCTGGGATTTAGCCGATCCAGAGGGTATATGTTCATCTAATAGGGTGGATATCGCCGGATTTTTCACGTCGAATATTACATCGAGTCCCTTAAGTATCAGTTCTTCTTCCGTCCATCCGAGCATCTTGCAGGCAGCTGGATTTGCCGAAAGGACTATCCCAACACCTCTGGGATCAGTCAGGATAATTCCATCCATGCTTTTATCGAATAGCATTCGATACCGCATTTCACTTTCCTGTAGTGTCTTTTCAGCCTGCTTGCGCTCGGTGATATCTGTAAAAATCACCGCAAACTTCCCTTTTTCAGGGCTGAATGTATAAACATCAAAATACCTATTCGATCTGTCCTTCGTCGGGGCAAAATCCTCAAAATGTGATGGCTTGCCTGAGAGCGCCGCCTCGCCGAATTTTTCAATTTCAATGGAAGGCACACTGTGGAATACTTCTAAGGCAGACTTGCCTAATACCTGTTCTATCTTTACACCTGTGTGAAGCTCAAAAGCAGGATTCATTGCAAGGTAACGATAGTCATAAGGCTTACCATCTTTATCACAAATTATTTCTCCAAGTAAGAAACCATCGGTCATGTTTTCGAAAAGCATCCGGTACTTCTCTTCACTTTTCCGTAGAGCTTCTTCAGCCTGCTTACGGTCAGTGATGTCAGTGTACATGGCAAGAACACCTGTAAACCTGCCATCCTTATCATGAAGAGATTTAGAACTTGCAAAAACCCATAAGGGTGAGCCATCCTTACGTATAAATTTAAATTCAAGGACTTCATCGATACCTTGCCGCCTCTTTTCCAGATTCAGTTTGATGATAGTCTTACCTTCTTCATCGGTGAAGTCCTTTCCAGATCTACCGATCAATTCTTCTGAACTGTAGCCTAACATCTATTTTCTTATTAGTGTAAGTAATCTTGGCTTCAGCATCAGCTAACCAGATACCTTCATTAGCTGTCTCTACGATGTTGCGATACTTTTCCTCGCTTTTATTCAGAGCTTCATATGCTTCACTGAGTATTTCGGACTGAGACTGCAACTCCTCATTTTGTACCTGAAGCTCTTCTGACTGAGTCTGCAACTCTTCCGATTGCAACTGGAGATTCTCGTAAGCCTCGCGCAATTTATCTTCAAGCTCTTTCTGGTCACTTATATCGAATCCATACAAGTTTACGCATTCCTCTTCGGGTAATGGGTGAAACGAAACCAAGTATACGCTATTTCCTGCTTTAATTTCAATTTTTTCCGGGCTATTCTGGGAAATTACCCTTTGCACAACATCTATGATATCAGAAGGTATTTTTTCGCCTATATTCACGCCCCATTCGTGTAATAAGGGCTCACCAGCCACATTTGAGTAAAGAACAGTACCATCCTTTCCTGCACGTAGCACAGGATTCGGGTTCTTTGCCGGAAATTGCTCCATTTTTGCTCCTCTTCCTCTTCAGGCTACTTTTACTTGGCGGCAATATGCTTACTTCAATAGCAGTAACTAGATTAACTATTCAACCATTAGCAAATTAATTGAAATCATCATGTATACCATACGTGTTATGTATCTTTAGTTGTGAGTCATATTGCTATATTTACTTTCTTGTTTTTTTGTAATGGGTTCTGTAAAGATATCGATTGAAGGAACGGAATCAGAACGATAAGTCACTTTTCTTCAGAAATAAATGGCTAAAATAGTGTTACCATGATAACATATGAGAAACATTATATAATGAAGTTCCATTGATAATAAAGTCCAAAATAAGTCAAAGATAATGATTTTAAATTCTTAAGTACGTGTAACTGTCAATCCAAGTAAAACTGGAATAACATATCATCTAATTTTTCCATCAAATCTTAAAGAAGATGGTTATTGATATTGTTCTTCACTGGCGGAATAGTTACAAAATTTTTGTTTAACTTATCGTTAGAGGAAGTTTTAAAAATGGTGATTATAGGCAAACCGGTAGAAATCCTGTTAGTTGAAGACAATAAAGGAGACGTTGGATTAATTGAAGAAGTATTTGAAGAGGCAAAAATTAAGAACAGTCTTCATGTTGCTGAAGACGGTGAAGAGGCAATGCTCTATTTACATGCTGAAGGGAAGTTTTCAGGTTCCCGACGCCCAGATATAATTCTTCTTGATTTGAATTTACCGAAAAAAGATGGACGTGAAGTTCTTAGAGAAATAAAAGAGGATATTAACCTTAAAAACATACCGGTAATAATTTTAACTAGTTCTAGTGCTGAAAACGATATCACAAGAGCTTATGAACTTCATGCCAATGCTTATGTTACAAAACCTCTTGACTTCGACCAATTCATAAAGGTAGTTGGATCAATAGAGAGTTTCTGGCTTGAGATCGTAAAATTACCATCGAAATAAGACCAGAAGCGTATTAATATATTATGAGAGTATATAATAAATGTCTTAATTAACCGCCATCAATCAAAGACCCATAAACTAATAAGTCTCTAAGGTCAAGTAACTCTTGTGGGGGTAGACGATTACGGGGGAGAACATCAAAATCATGCTTATCGAGGATAATCCCGGCGATGCTTATCTAATTGAAGAGCATCTCGAAGAGTTTGCCAACTTTTCTTATGAACTTAAAAATGTCGGAACACTCAATGAAGCTTTAGATATCCTTAAAAAGCAACGTTTTGATGTAATTTTGTCAGACCTATCATTGCCGGATAGCGATGGAATCAACACTTTTTTCAGAATTCACAATGAAACTCCGCTGATTCCCATAATTATCTTATCTGGCTCGAATGATGAAGAAATTGGAGCTTATTCTGTAGAAAAGGGTGCCCATGATTTCTTTGTTAAGGGGCAAACAGAAAGCAGATTACTGGAATGTATTAATACAATGTTCCATTTGACGTGAGAAAAGGATTATTTGAAAGTAGCATTGGGTTCGCATCTATCTAAGGTTATCATAATAGTTATCCTTACTCGAGTATACTATAGTCACAAGGCTAAATAACGCAACTATAAAATGAGCTACAAAGTGGTTTTTATTGCAACAATTAAAGGCGTGACAATAGGTTAACAATACATTCCTTTCTCAAATAACTATTCTCATGAGTGCTGAAGAACAAGAAACAGTAGAATAGCTTAATAATGACAAGAGAATTGATTAACAGGTAGCATATTTTAATACGTTTATACGCCTAATTTTAGAACCACTTGCTTTTTGGGAGAAGCACCTTTCGACATTCTTCAGCTATGGAAGGAGCAGATATTTACAGAAAAGAAGACTGTAATATTATAATTGCCGTAGGGGGAGGAAGCCCGATGGACTGTGCAAAGGCAGTTGGCATTGTGGTATACAATGGTGGACTGATCAATGATTATGAAGGCGTCGGGAAAGTTACTAAAGGAATTCCTCCACTTATTACGGCAAACACAACTACGGGTACCGCAAGCGAGATGACGAGTTTTACAATCATTACGGACACGGAGAGACACATCAAAATGGCGATTGTCGACCCGCGCATAAACCTGACTTGGCAGTTAATGACCCTGAGCTTATGGTAAGTATGCCGCCTGCTCTTACGGCTGCAACCGGAATGGACGCCTTAACCCATGCAGTTGAGGCTTATGTTTCCACTATGGCTCCTCCGACTACTGATGCTGCTGCTATCAAGGCAATTGAGCTTATCTCTAAATACCTGCGTGAAGCTGTTGCTCATGGGGAGGACATCAGTACAAGAGACATGATGGCACATGCCGAATATCTTGCTGGGATTGCTTTCAATAACGCAAGCCTCGGTTATGTTCATTCTATGGCCCATCAGCTCGGAGGTTATTATAACCTTCCGCATGGGGTTTGTAATGCAATTCTTCTGCCTTATGTAGAGACATATAACAAGCAGGTAGTCCCGGAACGTTTTGCCGATATAGCAAAGGCAATGGGGAAAAAGTTGAGGGACTGAACCCTGAGGAAGCTGCAGACAGAGCCATAGATGCGATTAAAAAGCTTGCAGCGGACATTGGAATTCCCTCAGGTTTAAAGGAGCTTGGGGCAAAAGAAGAAGAACTCGAACTTTTGGCTGAGAATGCTATGAAGGATGACTGCAGGCTCACAAATCCCAGAGAGCTCTCAAAAGAGGAAATTGTCGAGATTTACAGAAGAGCTTTGTGACCGAAAGAGCATTTTAAATTGAGAATTCAATATTCTGCGGTCAAAAGGCGATATTTAAGGCAGTAGCTAAACGGTTTAGTTCAAAATCTCTCCCTTAAAGCTCATATGAGCGTAAGATAGAATAATAAACCAATTCGATATATTATATGTGTTATAAACCAATTCGATATATTACATGTATTTATGCACTCATTGGGGGAATAAATGTGGACCAATTCGAAGAGTTCTAAGTTTAGACCATATTGGGGGGCAGATTTGAGTATTATTGCGGTTTTCCATGTGGAAAGGTGAATGAGTACTATGCCCTCCGGTCATATGATAGAATTAATAGGCGGCCTCTGCAAATGAAGGCCCCTGGGCTCAATAATAAAGGAAGTAAAAAGGAGTAATCTTAATGAAAGGACCGGAAAGCCACAGAGGCCGTGGAGGAGAGAGCAAACACGTCTACAAGATGCATGAAAAACTCCTTTCCATCGGAGACGACTACTGGATTGAGAATGAAAAAGGAAAGCGTGAATTTTATGTGGATGGAAAGGCATTGCGCTTGCGTGAGACTTTTATTCTCAAGGATATTCAGGGAAATGACCTGTATAAAATTCAGGAGAGACTACTCAAAATCAGGGCTACGATGGATATAATACGGGCGGACGATGGCGTGGCCGGAACAGTCAAAAAAGCTCTTATTAGTATTATGCGAGACAGGTGGAAGGTTGAGATTCCAGACGGACCTGATATGGAAATCAGTGGCGATATTCTGGATCACGAGTACCATATCGAGTCCGAAGGAGAACGAATTGCAGAAGTCTCGAAAAAATGGTTCGATATAAGGGATACATATGGGGTGGAAATTTCTCCAGGACAGGATGATGCGCTTATCCTTGCAATTACGGTATCAATAGACCAGATGGCGCACGATTGACGCAGAAAAGGAAGAATAGCTGTCGAGAGCTTTGCACTCTGTCGATAGAGCTTCTCTTTTTCATACTATACCAGAGGCTCTCTGTTTGCCAAAGCCCGTGAACGGAAGCGGATGTTATGTATTTAACTGGTCTTACTATTGCTCCAATCATACGATAATTCTCTACGTACTGTCTTAAATTATTTCCCATTTTATGGTAAAGGCTAAATCCGGACACTAAATATTTAATTCCCAAAAATTATATAAAGTTTAAAGAACATAAATTAAATATCCAACAGCGAACAAAATATGACCTTGTTGGGGGGAACACAAGTCGACAACGCTTATATCTAGCTTTGTTTTTTTTGAACTTTGAAATTTATTTCATTGAGTTCAGGAATATTACTTTAAGGAAAATAGCGGAAGGGTATACAATATATAAAGCGGAAGAGAGTAAGGCTAATCAGGTGGTAATAGTGGGAGACGCAAAAAAAAATAAGAGGGTCCCCAGAAAAATCTTCGAACCTATAAGCAAGATGGTTAAGACAGGACTGTATAAAGATGAGCAGGAGGTCTTACAGCGGCTTGTGCATGACAAGGCTGAACAGAAAATAAATTACTACAACAAAAAGATAGCTGAAATGAAACAAAAATACGAAATGGACTTTTCTGCTTTTGAGAGCAGAATCTGTTTGGGAACCGGGGAAGAAGATTTTGAAGAATGGGACGATTTTACACTTTGGGAAGGTTATGTTAAAGCATACCGTTACTGGAAGCAGTATCTTTAACCATATAAAACTTCTTTCTTGCTAAAGGTGAAGGAATTAACGAATTTGCAGAATTAATAGGTTTATATTTCAGTAATCTCTCTTAATAACTATGAAACGAGCCGAAGTATTAGTATATAAAAATTTCGAACCCACAAAAAAAGGCTTCAGGTTTTATTATCAGATTGATAACGAAGAATACTCGTTCTGGATATCCGCTAATCATGCAAGGATAGAAATTGATGATGAATCGAAAGAGTTAGTCTCAGGCCATATCGGCCTTTCTTTTCTGGTTGATATCGCAGTAATTTGTCTACCCAGGAAAATAATAATAAATGCATTATCTCTTTCCGACGAGCAGCTAGAACTTTGGAAATGGGTGTACGAAGAAGCATCATTGGAAAGAGCTTATTTTGAAAAAATAGAGCTGTTTTTCTTAGATACGTCCTGGGAAATAGACCATGAACCTGCTCTTCCCGGAATGTTCATTAAAACCAGACAACTAGAAAACGTTACTATTTCCATGAGTGGCGGAAAGGAATCCATTACTGCACTGAATCTTTTTAAAAACTATCCTCATCTTTCGTTACTGTTTTTTGATTGTAACGATAAAAATTCTTTTTTCATGAGAAAAGCTTATGATCGTCTTAAAAAAAAATTTAATTATTTTCAAATTAATACCAGCATAGGCCACACTGGCAAATTGATGAAAAGATACGAGTGCAAGTATTATCATGACTATGTCATATTAGACAGTTACTCCAATAGCTGTCATCGATTTCACTGCAAAGATAATATTTGGCGTATGAGGTCAATGATGATGCTT
>JADGNM010000408.1 GCA_017883485.1 Methanosarcina sp. | reverse complement strand
AGTTCTATTTACATGGAGATATAAAATGGAAGAAATGGATGAAATGCCTGGTGGAATCACAATCTAAAAAGGAATTAATTAGGAATCGATGCACTAGGGAGAAAATAAAACTATCCCAAAGATTACCCAATAAGTGCCAGAAGAATCAGATTTAGTAAATCAAAAATAGGAAACCATATTAGCTGTCTTTAACGTGTCTTGTCCCGCTCGAAGAGCAGCCTTTCCTATGAAACACTAAAAGAAGATAGCACCGCAATGCGGATGATTCCAAAGAACATTTAATTATCATATATTAGTGATCCCAGCCAGCCCACTTACAACCCTTAACTATCCACGTCAAAATGATTTGTACTAGTTCAGCCTAATTATTAGCAACTATAAAGAATCAACAAACGGAGGGCACTGTTAATGAGTCCTGAAGAAAATAATGAAATCTCTGATGATGAATACTCTTTATCCGAATTGCTTTTGCCGAACACACCGGTAGTAAAGGAAATAAAGAGCATTTACGAGAGAGAATACGAATACAGCATGTATCTGAGTGAAATTGAGTTTGCGATTGCCGAGTATTACTATAAAGAGAATCGGAGTTTAAAAGACAACGATGTAACATATGCACTAAAAAATATTAAACAGAAACGCGACAAACCTATTAGCTTCTTTAAAAAAGATCTTGAAATAAGCATTATAGAAAGCCTGATCGAGCCGCTTGAGGAGTACCCGCTTACCGATCATGAGTTTACTCTTGTGATTGACTATGTTTTGTGGGTCATAGACAACAGGTCTTGGATTCCAGATAAACAGGCCTATGTAAAGTGGATCGCATACGTGCTGGGTTTTTTTTCGAACATAGAAGAAGGAAAATACGAAAGGGAGTTCAAAAGATCTGCCCGCAAACTGGGCGTGTCCTCTGCCCAGGTTGACATGCTCCTCATGAAAAGAGACGCGGAGGACTTCTTTGAAGAAAGAGGCATTTTTGAAGGTATTGAAGATCAGGCTGAGCTTTTAGATAATGACAGAACGGCAGACAACCTTGAGACAGGCTTTTTTTTAATGAATGATGATGAAAAATTCGATTTCCTGATGAACAATGGTCCGGACTATATTGACCTTATCCAGGATTATGTTTTAGCCCTCAAGATCAAAGGAGATTTTGAAAAAATTCAGGAATTTTACAAAAAGTTCATCGAGAAGCACGAAGACTTCTTCCCTTTGCAATTTATTATGGGGACTGCTTACATCGACAAGGACCCTGCGCTTGCAAATTCCTATTTTGAAGCAGCCGTAAAAACCGCCGAAAAGTCCGAAGTAATCCCAGATGAAATGAAAAAAGTCCTGAGAGCAGATATCAATCAACTAACAAAACTCGTTACAGAAGAATCAGCTGAGAGACCTGAAGAAAAAACCGATGAAGGCAAAAAAGGAAAAAAGAAACCCAAAACTGTGAAAAAGACTTCAAAAAGGTCATGAAATGAGAGCCGATCCTTAAAAAAGCGTTAAAAACTTAAAGAAGCACTGAAAATAAACAGTCTTCACTTCCCGGAAACCGTCGGAAGGTACTGAGAAGCTTTGATTGTGCCCCTTTCTTCCTCGTTTTCAGCGGTTTAAATTCACTCTGAATTTTGATCAGGGGCACAGAGATTAAGAATCCAGACTTTATACCCGCGGAAAACGCAGAAAGACGCGGAAAAAACCGTACCTGCATACGTTAGTCCAAGATTCTGCATTATCGGCGGTTTGCATTAAAAAACGAGCTTCACAAGGGCGGAATTGGGAATTTCTGGAAAAATAAGGCGCGAGTTTTCAATCCGAAGCCTAGGTGAGGTATAACTATAGAATTATATTTCAGGCTGGCGGCTTTCCTCTCTCCAGTAAACCGTCTAAAGATACAGAAAAGCTGTACTTGTGCCCCCTTTCTTCTGCGCATTTCTGTGTTTTCTGTGGTTTTTATCTACAACAGGTTTATAGCCACGTGCACCTGGAACATACGATCCGGACTTAATAACCACTGAAAAAACGGAAGGACATGGAAAGAAACCGTGCAAATTCTTTGATTCAACATTTCGCGTTTTCCACGGTTAAATATTCATTTGAGACCAACTCAGGATGAGATACCTTAATCCCTCCTTAACTTAACTCAAAAATATATTTAGACGTGTTTTGAATCAAAACAATAGCAGGGACTAAGGTTCACATGAAAAAAGGCTAATTTTGAAGCAAAGTCCTGAAAAAGAGTCAGTTTTCTAAGCAGGAACATAGTATTTTTTTGGGGGAGAGCTCATTCGGGCAGCCCTTGCTTTTTACGGGCTCAAGTCTGAGTCTTTGGAGCCTTCTCTATATTTGGTACCTTAATTTTTTAAGTGACTTATACAGCTAAATTAGGCAAATGCTTACCCAACTTTTTCGGCAATATTTTAGCAAGCCATTCTTTGTTTCTTTTCGAGTATTCCATAATGATAGCGCCTGCTAGTCTGTTAGTATACACGTCATATCTAACATAGACATTGTTTGCTATATCTTCTGCTTCTGATGGTGTCGGGTCACCTACAGTCATATAAAGAATATCAAATTTGGAGTCGTACTCCGCTTTAACTTTTGGTTCCGACTTCATATATTATATCCCCGCTGCTTGATTTGTTTGGTATTTTTCGTGTAAGAAATGCAGTAACAACTTCATTATATTCTGAGCTGTTTGTTTCAACTACAACAATAATACATATCAAACTGTTTTTTGCTTCAATTGGATGTTTAATGATTTTGTAGCAATCGTATCTATCGGGTATTTCATCTTTAATTACTATATGTGCAGATTCGATAATAGATTTAATAAGCTCCGATGTCACCTCGGAATGTACTGTACTTATTTTGTATATGAAAGTTCCAGCTTTAAGTACTACCTTATTTCCTGTACAATCCGTTGTAGTGAACTACCCCTCCCTGCCGGATGGCGAGGAAGGGGCTTCTTAGTTCATTCCCCTTTCTTGTGAAAGCGAGTCCCTAAGCTCTGCCCCTAGTTCCT
>JADGNM010000407.1 GCA_017883485.1 Methanosarcina sp. | reverse complement strand
AATTGAACAGAAAGTAATCCCGGTAGAGTTGACGCATTCCTCCCCCACCTGTCGGGCTACGCCCTCCGAGGAAGGGGTCTCCTGCTTATGAGGATGAATGAAGCAGATTTTCAAGTCCTTGAAACATTATCCCAGCTGGGAGATTATTCCCTCTCCGAAGCAATAGTACAGTCTGTCGAAGATACTTTCTTGGACACGAAGAAAGCCGCTCTATTGGCTGAGGGTTTTTATCTGCGGCTACGGAAAGAAATCGGAAAAGATGGACATTGGTTGACCATTAAAACCCTGGGAGAGTTTAAAGGTGGGGTGCACACGAGAGCAGAAAATGCCAGTTTCCTGCCGGAGGGGGCCTCTGTCTTTGAATGTCCCGATGCCAGAATCAGGATCATGATTTTCGAACTTAGCCTGGGCTTTGATCTGCTTCCATTCCTGAAACTCGAGAAAAAAAAGATTGTACGCCAGGTGAAACTGGGAGAAAAGCACATAGCCGAACTTTCTCTTGACCAGGTAAACCTTAAAAGCGAAGGCGTAGAAAAAATCTACGGCGAACTTGAAATTGAACTGAAAACTGATGGGACCCACAAAGATTTGAATACTATCATTGAATACTTGCTTGAAAATTACAACCTGGTAGAAGATACATTTTCTAAATTCGAAAGAGCTCTTCTTTTCCGAGAGAATCTTCCAGAAAAAACCCTTTTGAGCTTCAGGGAAAGGGCTGTATGCATACAGCTTGCAGAACAGGGAGATTTATATGGAAAGCAGGCTGGAATTCTCCTTTCGCTTGATAAAGGCTTGAACACGGCGGAACTGAGCCTTCTCCATAAAGTTCCCGAGCCGGAGATTGAAGCCCTGCATTCCAGGTTTGAAAAGGAAAGGCTTTCCATCTTCCCTTTTAGCTCTGACAAAAAGAGATCCAGGGGATTCTATTTCCAGCCTGGGAGTAACGCCCTGGGCATAAACTGGGAAAATATCGGCTTAAAAAAGTGGACCTTAGAAGCCTTCTCGGACCTCTATGGGGTAGATGAAGAGAGGGCAGAGCAGATCAGGACCAACGCACTCATAGTTTTCGACGGGCTTTTTCCTTACCACGGGCTTGGGAAGGAAGAGAGAGAAATGCTGGGTATTGCAGCTTTTCTGCAGGATATCGGAAGTTCGGTTTCCCCAGAAGAAAAAGCCAGGATGGGAAAGGAAATCCTCCTGACTCATCCCCTGAAAAGGCTAACACTCCGCGAACTCAGGATGCTTGCCCTCATAATGGAGCTCCAGTCCACCAGTATCCGCGAAAAGGATCTCTCTGCAGCTTTTGAAGGATCGAGTATCAGGTTGCCTCCTGAAGACGAGAACAAAGCCCTTATTCTTGCTTCTTTTATCAAGTTTGTAGATCTCCCTGGAATAGAAGCCTGGAAGTTTCTGCCAGGAAGGATCAGGCAGGTTGAAGAAGCAGTGGAGATTGAAATCTTTGGACCGATTACGGGAAAAGCTGCTAAAAAGGTGGAACAGAAAAGCGAACTATGGGAATACCTTTTCGGAACAAAGCTCCGCTTTAAACCGGGCACAGATCTGGATGAAGCTGAAATTATTCAAAAAAAGGCAGAGATAACCGAGGAAGAAATTGAAAAAAAGGATGAAAAGAGAAAAGAGAAACATGACCTGAAATTTGCAGTCAGGCCCGAAAATCCTATGGCTCTGGTGGCCTGGAGAGTTTTTTTCCCAACAGTTTGCCAGAATGCTTTCCCTTGAGAAGGCAACTCGGAAGGGAGAAGATATAGAAGCCCTGCATGATATGAGGGTTGCAGTCCGCAGGATGAGGGCTGCAGCAAAAGTATTTGAAGCTTATTTGGATTCCGAAAAGCTTGAACCTCATATTAACGGGCTCAGAAAGACCCTTGGAGCACTCGGGGATGTCAGGGATCTGGATGTTTTTCGGGAAAAAGCGGAAGAATATACTAAAAAAATTCCCCCTGAACATGAACATGATCTTGATCCCCTATTTGCAGTGCTTGCTGAGGAAAAGGAAAAAGCCAGGGAAAACATGCTTACCTACTTGAACAGCGAAAAATATGCAAGTTTCAAAAAAGAGTTCTCTGACTTTCTTTCCGTCCCTGAAGCCTGGGTTCAACCCGCAACAACCAGAAAGCATGATGCTTTGCCACATCGAGTGAGAGATGTTCTTCCTTCGATCCTCTATGCCCGCCTCGCTGACATCAGTGCCTATTCCGAATGGGTGGAAGGACCGCACGTCTCTATTGAGAGGCTGCACAGGCTCAGGATTGCAGCCAAAGGACTGCGTTATACTCTTGAATTCTTTAAGGGTATGCTTGGAGAAGATGCAAAGACCATGATAGAAGAGCTCAAAAACTTCCAGGACCATCTGGGAAATCTGCATGATGCAATAGTTGCAATTGACCTGCTGGGTTCTTATATAACTGGAAACTGGGGAATGGGGCTCTATAGAAAATGGAAAAATCTCCGGGAAAAAAGAGCTCTCCGAAAATATGAGAGAAATTGAAGGCTATCTCGAATATAAGGAAGAGGAACTTCAAGCACTACTAAACACATTTCCTGAAACCTGGAGAAGGATACGGAATGAAGAGTTCAGTGAAAGGATCGAAAGCATGGTTAAAAGACTCTATGAAAGTTACTTGTGAATTCCCTTATCGAAAATTAGCAGGCTTCCAAAATTCAATTTCTGGACAGCCTCTAAAGGACGGGTATTCGTGACCCTCCACACTCCGGAAGTAATAAACATACCATGTTGGGAAGATCTCTTCTGCTCTTCACGAAAATGTTGCTGTCATTCCTGATCCTTGAGGATCTGCAGTTATGGAACTTCAAAAAGGGCAGGGTATTTCTCTTTTAGAGGTATGAGGAGCCCTTCATCTAATTTTGTATTATAAAGTGTTTTCACTTTAGAAAGCTGGTCAAATGATAAAAAATAAGTAACTATTCAGCCTACCCAAAATCAGTTGATTGATATTGATTTTGACATCACAGATAAGTGTGATTAATAACCAATGGTAGAATAAAAAACGCAA
>JADGNM010000406.1 GCA_017883485.1 Methanosarcina sp. | reverse complement strand
TCTTGTCATAGAACACTAAACAATTCCAAGATAACGGCGGGCGGCCCTTGCATACCCCATCCTTTAGGTTGGGGTGGCCGCCCGCAATTTGATCTTTCTTTTCACTTCATTTAAAACCAGATATATTTAAATAATCGCAAGCATTCTAAGACCCCAAGAAATTCTTATACTATTTTCCAATCATGGAGTGTCTTTATGACAGAACCGGAAATTCCAAAAGAATATAATGCAAATGAGGTTGAGGAAAAGTGGATGGAGAAATGGAACCTCTCCATGTATCACTTCAACTGGAGAGAGGATACCCGTCCCCAATATATTATCGACACCCCGCCTCCTTATCCTACAGGCAATTTCCATATCGGAAACGCGCTTAACTGGTGCTATATCGACTTTGTTGCCCGATACAAACGCATGCGAGGGTATAATGTAATGTTCCCAGAGGGCTGGGATTGTCACGGCCTGCCGACTGAAGTCAAGGTTGAAGAAGTTCACGGGATAACTAAAAACCAGGTTCTTCGTGCAGAGTTCAGGAGAATGTGCAGGGAGCTCACGGCAGGAAATATCGAAAAGATGCGCAAAACAATGCTGCGCCTGGGCTTTTCTGTGGACTGGAGTAACGAATTTGTCACCATGGAGCCCTCATACTTCGTAAAGACACAGAAATCCTTTGTCAAAATGTACAATGATGGGTATATCTATCACGAAGATCATCCTGTCAACTGGTGTCCTCGCTGCGAAACGGCCATTGCTTTTGCAGAAGTAGAGTATGATGCCGGGCAAACAAAACTTAACTTTGTCCACTTTGACAAAGTAGACATTGCAACTACAAGGCCAGAACTTATGGCAGCCTGTGTTGCCGTTGCAGTCAACCCAAAAGACGAGCGTTACAAACAGTACATAGGTCATGAGATTGAAGTACCTGTTTTCGGCCAAAAAGTGACTTTGATTGCCGATGAAGCTGTTGAGCCCGAATTCGGTACAGGTGCTGTAATGATCTGTACTTTCGGGGATAAGCAGGATGTACGCTGGTGGTTTAAGTATGGACTTCCCCTTGTAAAGGCCATCGGTAAACAGGGAAAAATGACACAAGCTGCTGGCAAGTATGAAGGCATGAATATAACCGAATGCAGAAAAGCTGTCATTTCCGATCTGAAAACCGGAGGTTTCCTGTACAATCAAAAGCCTCTTGAGCAGAATGTCGGACTCTGCTGGCGCTGCGACACCCCAATAGAAATCCTTTCAGAGCCTCAGTGGTTCGTAAAGATCAACCATCAAGGCATCCTGAAAATCGCAGACGAAATTAACTGGTATCCTGAGTATATGAAAGTCAGGCTCCAGAACTGGACAGGCACTATGGAATGGGACTGGTGCATTTCCAGGCAGAGGATCTTTGCAACTCCGATCCCGATCTGGTATTGTAAACAGTGCGGAGAAGTCATGATTGCAGAAGAGAGCTGGCTCCCGATTGACCCAAATGAAGCAGCCCCAAAGAAAGCCTGTGCCTGCGGCTCAACAGAATTCGAACCCGAAACCGACGTGCTTGACACCTGGATGGATTCCTCGATTACTGCTTTACATGTTACTGGCTGGGAAAGCGAGCATGAACTCCGCCTGCCTGCGCAGATCCGCCCCCAGGGGCACGATATTATCAGAACCTGGGCTTTTTACACTATCCTGAGGACCCTTGCCCTTGAGGGCAAAAGGCCCTGGGACTCCATAATGGTCAATGGCATGGTGCTCGGGCCAGACGGACATAAGATGAGCAAATCCCTTGGAAACGTTATTTCCCCCGAAGAAGTGACAACGCAGTACAGCGCCGATGCCTTCAGGCAATGGGGAGCAGTTGGCGGCTCCACAGGCTCGGATGTAATGTTCCGCTGGAAGGATGTGGTCTCAGCTTCTCGCTTCCTCCAGAAAATGTGGAGTATATACCGCTTCTCGATGTCACATTTAACGGACTTAGAGCCTGAAGACGCAGACAAATTCCCTTTAGATTCTCTCCTTACAATTGACAAATGGCTTCTCAGCAAGCTTAACCGACTTGTAGAGACTGCCACAGAAGAGCTTGACGGATACCAGTTTGATTCCACTTTCAAGGCTATCAGGGGCTTTGCCTGGGAAGTCCTTGCAGACAACTATCTTGAGCTTATAAAAGGAAGGCTCTACGGGGACAAGGCTGAAGGCAGGAGAGCAGCTCAGTTTGTTCTCTACAAAACAATAAGGACTCTCTCGCTTTTGCTTGCACCTTTTACACCTTTCTTTGCAGAAGAACTGTATTCCAGATTTAGCAATGAAAGCGTTCACATGCAAGCCTGGCCTGCAATTGATGAGAATATGATCAGCGAAGAAGCCGAAGCTGCAGGAGAGCTGATTAAGGATATCACGAGTGAAGTCCGGAGATACAAGTCCGACCTTGGAATGGCTCTCAACGCACCACTGAAGAAAATAGAGATATATAATGCGGATATTGATACCGGAGATATTGCAGGCGCTACAAATTCGGAGGTTGAGTTAATGAAGGGGGCTCCTTCCTTTGAATACGTGCCCGTGGAGGTTAAGCCCAATATGGGCCTTATTGGGCCGAAGTTCAGGAAGGAGGCTGGTGTAATCATAAAAGCTCTCAAAGAAGAGGGTCCTGCAGTTATTGAAAGTCAGGCAGCTTCCGGAAAAATAACCGTTACTGTAAACGGCCGGCAGATCGAGCTTGAACCCGAAACCGTGGAGATTAGAAAGGAAGTGATCTCCGGCGGTCGGGAAGTCGATGTGCTTGAAGTTAGCAGTGCGATAGTTGTGATTGTAAGGTAAGTATTGGCTTACCTCTTTAATATTTAACTTCTTTTTAACAGCATCAAAGAAAAAGAAATTATAAGAAGCGCCGCATAAAACATGATACTGTAATCGAATTTGCTAAATGTAGACAGCCATGTGTATACTAGCATTGTCAGTACTTCGCTAAAAATTCCTCTTCTTTCCTCTCCTATTCATTTACCGCAGACACTCAACCATTAACCTGACCCTTAACTTTTTTCTGAGCCATTC
>JADGNM010000405.1 GCA_017883485.1 Methanosarcina sp. | reverse complement strand
TGGATTCCTTCACCCCGCTGCAGTCCAGTCAACCGTATGAAGACGTCCTCGAGGCTCGGGCCGAGAGTTGCAATACTGACGATTTTGAGCTTATTCATTTGAGCATAATCCACTACGGCATAAATAACTTCAGATGGATCTTCAGTATAGAGCTTAAATTTGTCCCCAGCTTTCTGTGCTTCGTTGACCATTGGAAGGTGGCTGAGTTCGTCCAGCTGATTTGCGGAGTTATGTTCAAATGAGAACTCGATCGACTGCATGCTCTGTATGGTCTTTTTAAGGGCTTCCGGTGCATCTATTGCAACGATGCTTCCTTTATTGATAATCGCCACTCGATCACACATAACATTTGCCTCCTCAATATTATGCGTCGTTAAAAAGACAGTGACACCTTCGAGGACAAGGTCCGAGATCACATCCCGGATAATAAGATTGCTCTGTACATCGAGCCCTGAGGTCGGCTCGTCAAGGAACAGCAGGCGCGGGCTGTTGACAAGTCCTATCGCAAGTGTTAGTCGCCGTTTCATTCCCTTTGAAAAACCGCGCACTTTGTCATCACGCCTATCATATAACTCGAATTTCCTGAGCAGTTCATTTGCCTTTTCTTCTCGTTCTTTCCTTCCCACATGGTAGAGTTCAGCGGAAAATATCATATTCTGCCATGCTGTCAGGTCATCGTACACATTCGAATTCTCGGACACAATACCCATGGACTGCCGTGCGGCAATCTTGTCGCGTTCGATATCGTGGCCAAAAATGGCTGCTGTCCCTGAGGTAGGTCTCGATACTCCGGTTAAAATACGAATTGTAGTGGTCTTGCCAGCACCATTGGGACCCAAAAACCCAAAAGTTTCTCCCTCGCCAACTGAGAAACTGATATCATTGAGCGCGGTAAGAGAGCCAAATTTTTTAATGAGATGAGATACCTCAATTGCTTGCATATATCCTGACTTAGTGTATCAATACTTAAATCATTGGTCATCTTCAATGCTTAAATCATTGGTCATCTTCAATACTCAAATAATGGTCATTCGCCATCAACGTCAATCTTTCAGCAACCGTATATAGTTCTAAAACATATACTTAGATAGGGAAGTAAAACCAGAGCACAGAAAGCGCTTAATACGTAGTTCATAAAAATTTTTAGTGTTATTTTTATTTGATCAAGTAAGCATTTCTTAAGAAACGATAGTAAAAAACTAAAATTTTTTGAACTAGAATATTTTGATGTCTTAGTTTGCTTTTCGATCTCTGATAATCTTATCAAGATCGAAACACTGGCAGATTGGTGCGGAAGAATGAATAACAAAGCTATAGTACGAGGATATGAGCCGGAAGGCACACAAAAGTGTGCGGTTTAGATTAGTATGAATAAGCTGAAAATGGGAAAAAGAGTAAACACAGAACCAGTAAAACCTTTTGCAGGCTCAGCAAGTGTTTTATGAGTAATCCTCTGGAGAAAGGAGGCGATCCAATGAAAGAATATTGCAACATCTGTGGTCGGGAACTGCTGGAAGACGTGCTGGTCGTGGATACCAGTCAGTATATGAAGCCGATAAAATTTAAAGATGTTCATGGAGATAAGTCCGATATGATATGCATTGAATGTGCCATTGATTCGATTGAGAATCCACCCTTAGTATGTTTGAGATGTGGACAGCCGATCGAATTCAACGAAAGATTTTTTGTATTCAGGGAAGCAAGCGCAAAACCGGGTGGTCCCAGAGTGAACTTTAAAGAAAGGCGCCTTGATGATAAATACATCTGCTGCACCTGTTTTGAAGATGTCATGAGCCCTGATGGCAGTGAAGAAGGAACCTGAGCAGGTTATGTTTCAGGTGGCGGTTTTTATGAATTCCTGGACTTTACTGAAATGACCCGATCCGGAATCGATTAATGATAGTGCCTGTTCTACATCATTGCCATTAGTATCGTTGTTTTTAGCCTCGCCTGCGGCCTGGGTCATTAATTCCCCTGCAGAACTACAATCATCAAGAGCTAATTCCCACTCTTTCTGAGCACCCTGGCATTTAGGAGATACTATATATTGATTGTTTTCCTCGATTGCCGTTTGAGTGGCATCCGTTAAATATTGTCCGTACGTAGCAAGCGAGTCAGAATCCAAACTGGATGTCGTATTCCCAACCGCTTCAATATCCTTGCTCAATAGTCCCGAATGTTTCTGAACATTTGCTATCCACTGGGCATCCTGATAATCTTCTGTTGGGACGGTTTTGGGAGTTGATGCCGGTGTCGATCCAGATATCGGTGCTTGTGTGGACGCCGGTTGCAATGCCTCAGTAGACTGAGTTGGATTTACAGGGTTAGTTCCCAGGACAGAAGATTGACTTCCCCGACTTGCAGGAGTAGTTACCTGATTTGAAGAGGAATTTACCTGGTATCTGTTTTATTGCTGCTTAATTCAAGAAGAGCTCCCAGAAGAAAGTTAAGAACGGCCGCAATTATTAAAGAAACCACTATGAGAAGGATAAAACTCTTTGTGTCTTTATTCATAGCCACGCCTCGGAATTTCCCGTTTGACAATGAAAAATAAGAGGATATATTATATATATTATAAGCTTTGCCAAGAAGATTAAACAATCTGTGCAAGGATCTACAGGACAAATATTCTCTCACAGGTAACCTGAACGATCTGGAAGAAGCCATTGATTACTTTAAACAGGCCGTTTCTCTTACAGATACTGAATCACCCAATTTGCCAATGTATCTTAATAATCTCGGCCTCGGTCTAAATGTCTGTCTGGAAATGGCTTCTTGTTGTCGGGGAATGATGATGTAGCCGCAAGAAGCCTAATAATATTAGGTCCTGCTTCACACCTAATTCTGAAGTTTAAGGAGAAGTCCGGGATCTGTTTACAGGCGCATGGTGGGTACATGGACTCTCACTGTCTGACGAAAAAGGCGACCTTTTTTAAAACAGATGTTGTTTAGGAATCATGAGGTCCGTTTCGCAGCGCTAAAGCGGACTAAAAGCGGAGAAGTTCAAATTTTATCGTTTATGCCTCCATAGTTAGGCCACTGTGTGCATTCAAT
>JADGNM010000404.1 GCA_017883485.1 Methanosarcina sp. | reverse complement strand
TGCTATTCTAGCGGCACTCAATCAAGCGCCGCTATTATTCTGATAGTTGCATCATTTAGCTGAGACTATAACTTTTTTCAAGTAGGCTGAATAGTAACTAAAACTTAATCTTTTGTTTCACCTCTGGGACAGAGGTTAGAGCCTGTAGACTTATAGAGGTTGCTCTAAGGTATAAGCAGGAAGCTGCATAGCTTTAGCGCAACAGTTCACGTCATCAATCGGTATCGTTTTGGCAGCCGATTTCTCTAAGTAGCTGAAATTTCCTTTTCTATGTTCAAAACAATCGGCTCCAGTTTTGGCTGAGTATGGGACAGGAAAGACTGATAACGGCTTTCAGTCTCCCGCATAAATTCGTTAGATTTGATGCAAAATACTGTTTTTCAAAAAGAATATGAAGCATGCAGTACATATTTAGATAAAGGGAAATTAAAACATTCTGCAGTGAATAAGTCAGAACTCATGCTAGATATTAATGATGGAGTCTGTTCCAGTTGCAGGTTTGTTACTGAACTCAGGCGTGTACTGCTGAAGGGGAGTTTGCATGATATTCGAACGCATTAAATCAGAAGGTCTGGCCCATCTTTCATATTTCATTGGCTCGGAAGATGAAGCTTTAGTAATTGATCCTCGAAGGGATTGTCAGGTCTATATTGACCTTGCTCGAAGAGAGGGGATGACGATAAAGAATATCTTTGAAACTCACAGAAATGAGGATTATGTGATAGGCTCTCTGGAACTGAAAAATCTAACTTATGCCGAAATTTACCATGGTAGGGGTGTGGATTTTAAATACGGAAATTTCGTGGACGAGGGTCAGGGGTTCGGTTTTGGCAAACTAAAACTGACCGCTTTACATACTCCAGGTCATACAGATGAAAGTATGTCCTATACCCTTGCAGACCTTGAAACAGGTAAAGAGCAGGTTATGGTTTTTACAGGAGATGCCCTGTTCGTAGGTGATGTAGGAAGGACCGATCTCTATGGCCCAAAGGAAGCTTCAAGGATGGCATCAAACCTGTATGACAGTATTTTTAACAAAATACTCCCGCTGGGAGATGAAGTAATACTCTGTCCTGCACATGGCGCGGGTTCTGTTTGTGGGGGTGCTATCTCTGAACGGGAGTATAGTACTCTCGGACTGGAGCGTATCCAGAATTCTATTCTCCAGAAGACCGGGAAGGAAGATTTTGTGAAGTTCAAGGTTGAAGAGAAGCTAGAATTCCCACCTTACTTTGAAAAAATGGAGCAGTATAATCTGCAAGGTCCCCCTCTGTTGCAGTGCTTGCCAGTCCCGGAGTTGCTTTCCCCTGAAAAGTTCAAAGCAGAGATGGAGAAAGGAGCTGTGGTTGTGGATACTCGCATGCCCCATTCTTTTGGAGGGGCACATATAAAGGACACTTACAGTATCTGGCTCGGAGGTATTCCTTCCTTTGCCGGCTGGGTGCTTCCCTATGACAAACCCATACTTCTGGTGCTGGAAGAAAAGGAGCAACTGGATACTGCTGTCAGATATTTGATAAGGTTAGGCTATGACAATGTAGCAGGTCTCCTGAACGGTGGAATTGCAGCCTGGTACATTGAAGCTCTACCGATAGACAGTTTCAATCTCCTATCCGTCTATGATCTGAAAGATAAGCTGGAAAAAGGAGAGGAAATGGTAATCCTGGATGTGAGAGGCGATAAAGAATGGGCCAGGGGGCACATAAAAGGGGCCAGACATATATACGTTGGCCATCGTGAAGAAAATCTGGATAAAGTTCCAAAGGATTAACCGGTGATTGTCTATTGCGGCACTTCTCGACGTTCCAATATAGCAGCTTCAATTTTGAAAAAGCATGGCTATCGTAAAGTTTATAACGTTCTTGGAAGCATGACTGCATGGAAGAATGCTGGATATGATGTAGTAAAATAAGTAAATAATCTAACAAGTAATCGTATTAAAAGGTTTATTGATCAATACAAATAACACTCTTAACCAGGTAAACATGCACGCAAAGACTCGAGGCTACTTTTCCTTCTTTTTAGCAGCTTGCATGACCATTTGCAATCAGCAAAATTCGTTTTGACAACTCCAAATATTGGGCTTTTGGATCACCTATCTTCTGGATAAAAGAATGTGCTCCATTCTCTATTGCACGACGTATAATTTCTTTTTCTTCGATTCCCGTAAACAGAATGAATGGGATATCGATTCTCTTATTACGAATAATTCTCAGGAATGTGATGCCGTCCGTAAAAGGCATATCATAATCCGCAATCACCACGTCATAGGAGTTATCCTCTAACTTATCGAGGGCTTCTCCTGCAGATTCCACTGTATCGGAAATTATGTCGTAGAATACCTCCAAGAATGTCTTTGACAGTTCAAGGGATAATGGGTCATCGTCTACAATCAGTACTTTCATGAACTTTACTCCGTGAGCTTCGTTACTGCAGCTTTCCTCGAGAACTTTCGTGTTCTTCCTTTCTAGAGGAAGTATATTTATTCACGTTTTTTTGGTACCCCAGAGAGGCCAGTTAATTGATTGACATCTCTGTGTATACTTTAGATAAATTTATGTATGTTAGACAGTTATTTTTAAGAGGTATTTGTAATGTTCTCGTCAAATTTTTCAATGTCAGAGTTTTAACCGATTTAAATCTACAGGCAGGAATCTAATTGGCTCTTCCTTTCTTTACTCTCACGATTCCGCCAGTTCAGGTTTCCAGTTAAAAATTAGTTATATGTTTTCCGGAGAAATATTTATTTTTAGAGGGCCTATAAATCTTCTAAATTTTAGTTATTGCTAGTTTTTCAAATCTAATCAATAATTTGTTCAAAAGGTTTCTTGTGAAAGCGCATATACCAAAAGCAATATATATCAAATATGAAAAAAAATACTTTATTCTATCTAAATATTTTTCAGCAATCAGCTTATGAACAGTTCTCTAGTTTTTTTAATGTTTTATCAATTTTTGGGCGTCAATTTGTATTCGATTGATGTTATATAATATGTCTAATATATATTCGTACATGGGGAAACGGGGACCAAAATCAAAGTTTACTGATATTGCTTGCC
>JADGNM010000403.1 GCA_017883485.1 Methanosarcina sp. | reverse complement strand
AGATTTTGATCGGAATCAAAAAGAGGCGAGGGTCCACTTCATCCCCAACCTGAAGGTCGGGGTATTCGTGACCCTCTGCGCTCCCTAGTAATAAAAATTCCGAGATCATTTCATGAGTAAAATAGCTCATAAATTAAAATTGGGCTAAATAGAACTTGCCTGCATTCAATTAGCCCTTGATTGACAGCCCTATGTCGACATTCAATATGCCTTTTGACTTCCCTTTCTTTCGAACTTCCTGAGTTTTTGTTGACTACTATCATCTGCAGAAATTTTAAATTCTTCCGTTAGCGTATCGACTGTCTTCTGGGCAACCTTGCTAACATTATTTGCCGAGTTATTCACTTGCTGCAGTGCAGCTGTTTGTTCTTGAATGGCAGCAGAGGTTTCTTCACTGCTGGCAGCATTTTCTTCAGCAGTTGATGCAGCCTCACTTATGCTTTTATCGATACTTTCAATTTTCACTAAGCCTTCTTCTGCAAGTCTATCCAGTTCAGCCAGCATAGAGTTTATCGTATTAATTGCACTGGCAACCTCATGAATCTTGTTCAAAGATTGTACAATGTTCTTGTTTACGGTTCCGGCGCCGACCTGCGCTTTGTCAATCGCTCCTGTCACTTTTACAGTCTCTTTTTGGACGCTTGTAACGATCCCATTTATATCATCAGTGCTCTTCCTTGAATCCGCAGCAAGCTTCCTGACTTCATCAGCGACAACAGCAAACCCTCTCCCGTGTTCTCCGGCTCTTGCAGCTTCAATTGCCGCATTTAATGCCAGGAGGTTGGTCTGGTCAGCAATCGATTTGATTTTTCCCGTAACAGTACCGATATTATTGACAGCACTATCTAGCGACTGAACAATATTTCCAAGTTTCGAGATCTCTTCAACAAACTGTTTCACGTCTTCCAGAGCCAGATTTCCGAGAGCTTGTGTCTCTTCACTATTCCTACCTGCTTGCGAAGCATAATTAGAAGATTTATTGGAAGACTCACTGAGCTTTCTGAAAATTTCCTGAGAAGCTTTTACGTCTGAAGATGCAGTGCCTGCATACCTAGAAAGATTCTCTGCACCGGTCGAGATCTGCTCTGCAGCTGTTGAAATTTGCTGCATACCTACATTCATCTGGTTAGCGGCTTCTTCTGCTTGTCGAGCCTCTTCCAGAGTTAGAGTCATATCTTTTATAGTACTTTTTATAATTGATTTCAGATTTATTACAATCTCATTGAACTCATCAAAAGTCTTACCGAATTCATCGTCTTTGATTTTATTCAAATGAACCTCGAGATCACCCTCACCAACTTTTCTAATACCTTCTCCAAGTTCTCTTAAACAAGTATTGGTGTAATTTAAAAGTTCCTGAATTTCTTTTTCTTTATCCTTTATTTTTGTCAAATCAGTTAGAACCATAAGGGTGCCTGTCATTACCCCAGCTTCATTTTTTATTGGCAGACAAGAAACCATTACATATATAACTCTGTCCGCACCCTTGAATTTAATAAACCCGTCAAGGTTATATACGGCTTTTCCAGTATCCAATACTTCTTCAGCGACCGATTTATATTTAGAAGCATCGCGTACTAAAGTACTGCTTTCTATTATATCGGAAGGTGAAAGACCAATTAAATTGTCAGCAATCTTAGCATTGCAGATTTCTACAAAATAGTTGTTAATATGTTTTATCTTTTTAGAAATATCCACAAAATACACAAGCAGAGGTTTGGCCGTTCTATTAATAATTACCCTTTCATATTCTTCATATTTTTTTTCTTCCTGGGTTACATCTAACAATACTCCGTCGATGTAAACCACGTTTCCTTTATCATCGTATACAAAGTGAGCCTGTTCCTGAATGAATACAGTACTACCGTCTGCTTTTTTGAGTCTAAATTCAACCTGATATGGGGTTTTATTTTTGATTGCTTTCTGTTTAACCTTATAATAGTCTTGAATATCCTCAGGTAAAATTACATCATCCAATGTTATTTTATTGTCAAGAAAATCCATTTTGGAACAACCGGTTAGCTCCTCAACATTGTTACTTAAGTAATGCATAGTAGTTCCTGAGGACCCATATGAAGCTCTGAAAATAGTTACCGGAATGTCGTCTGTTATCCAGTTCGTTTCTTTTGCTGTGGAATTTTCTTCATCAACTAAATTTTTCGATAAGTTCGCCCTCTTGTTTCTATCCATATTAGCATCAGTTGAAGCCATATATCACCACTCTCCCATTTAATTATATATTAACTATAGTTATAATTTTTATATGTATATAAAAGCTTCGGGATATTGGAGAGCCAACAAAAGTTCAAAAAGTTTAAGTAAAATTAGAAAAATTTTCCTGAGCTTCAAGAATATATGGATACAGGAATTGAAAAGACTCTAAAATCTAAGGTTTTCATAGCTTCAGTAAATCTGCATTGATAAATGGAAAATGGAGATAAAAGTAAAAACCGATAAATAGTAGAAGAAATTGTGCAATTATACATTTTCAATGTGAAACTTTATATACATCCAGGTAATCTGTTTCAGAAATGTATCATTTATACCTGGAGTTCTTATGACAAAAGTCGAAAAGGTATTACTACTGCTTAAAAATATGGTGTATGAGAGCACCAGCCCGCAGGAGACTCTCAAATTTGCAAAGTTTTACCGAAGTAAGGGACTCGATGTACTGGTTATTCTATGGGGACCTATGGGAGTGCTGCTCGCAAAAAAAGACAAAACAAGAGGGTCACCCAAGTATGATGCCACTGTCCAGGAATGCATCGATATGGGAGTAGAGTTTCGGTGCTGTCAGCTTGCTTCAGATATGATCGGGCTTAAGAAAGAAGAATTAATTCCAGGCATTGAATTTATTGACTCAAAAGATGTAGCCGAACTTTTTCTGACATATAGCGAAGAAAACCAGTTAATTATTAATTTCTGAGCCTTCAGAATCCCCCAAAAATTTCATATGAATATTTAGATAGAGTCGTAAAAGTAGCTAATGGTTAGCCATCGGAAAAATTTCAGCGCAAAATTTTTCTCTTCCTGAAAATTTTCCACTTTTTGGAAGCATTTT